>NZ_JANSJN010000077.1:8275-13612 GCF_047462555.1 Synechococcus sp. B60.1 | reverse complement strand
CTATTGCTACAGAATCTACGATAGAATTGGCGTGTAGAGGTCAGGGTGGGGAGATCTCTCATGAACGCAACTGCTGAAGCGAGTAGAGTTAGCTTCCTGGCCTGCCATCGGCGGAACATCGCTGCCTCTCTGGCCCATCGTCTAGAAGCAGCCAGGGCAGCCAACAACACCCGCCTGCTGGAGTTGCTGGAACAGGAGCAACGGCAACTAGCAGCAGAGTCCAGCGGCAGGGATCCCTCTGTTTTGGGTCTGCCTGAAAGATGGCGCCACCTTTGGGAGGGCCTGAAAGCCGTGTTGAGCGTCCAGGAGGAGCTGCGGGTGCGCCAGTGGGTGGATGGTGGCGGCACGGTCTGGTGGCACGCCCAGGATCCGCTCACAGGTGAGTGTCTCTGCACGCCGTCTGAGCAAGAGCTGATGGATTGGATCGAGAAGCACTCTCGGAACGGCTAGGGAGGATTGATCCCTAAGATGAAGGCCGGAGGGGGAGCGGGCAGAGGGGGCAGGCTTGCTGGCATTGGTTATTGGTTCTTAGGGCGGAGGCGGGATCCACTTGTTAGGATTGACCTAATCCCAGGAGAGGCGCGGGGATGGTTTGGCAATTACTGACGTGGCCGGCGCAGAGCCTGCTGTGGTTGGCGGAGCAGATTCGAGAACGGGCCGAGGCGCAACTCGACAGCAAAGAAAACCTCCAGAAAGAACTCACCGCTCTCCAGATTCAGCTCGATCTAGGGGAAATCGACGAAGAGACCTATACCCGGCGGGAAGAGGAGATCCTGCTGGCGCTGGAAGCCCTGGCCCAAGCCGAAGCCGGCAGCACCGATGAGCGGCCTGGCGAGGATCTCTAAGTTCTGCGGGGGATCAGAACATGGGAGAATAAGCTTTGGTTGACCTCATTTTCCTACCCTGGGTTGCTTTCCATGACCGAATCCCGTGAAACCTTAGTGCTCCGCGACGAGCAGAACCAGCCTCTGAAATGCGAGATCCTGAGGCAGGTGGTCATTGAGGAGCAAACCTATGCACTGGCCACGCCCGTGGACGCCGTGATCAAAGTGCTGGTTTGGGAGGGGGAGGAGGAGCCCGGCCAAGCGGTGAACGGAGATGCGGACATGGAAGGGATCCTGGATGAGCCGGATCCAGAAGAGCTCCAGGCTGCCCTGCCCACCATCCAGGCCGTTTTGGCGGAGTTGAACTTGACTCTGCAGCAAAACGGCTTTGACATCCTAACGGTCCAGGGAGAGTTGCCCCCTGTGGAAGAGGAAGATGTGTTCGAACTGGGCGAAAGCGAGGAAGATGCCCAGGAATTCCAACTGCTGGCTACCTTCTTCTACAAAGATAAGAAGTACGGCATCTTTACGCCCCTCGACCCAGTTCTGGTCTACGTAGCCCTGCCTGATGAGGGGGATCCCTACCTCCTGAACCCAGAGGACTCACCAGCCCTGTTCGACCAACTCAATGCTGTGCTGCTTGATCTGGACGAGTCAGTGGAAGAGGAGGAGTACGATGATGAATATGACGATGAAGACGAGGACTAGGCAGCTCGGGATTTCTGCCTGAGAATTCAAGGCACCTGGGCCAAAAAGCCCAAAGGTGGAAGTACCAAGCCTCTTGCCCCAATGCAGCCCCTTGGTTGCCGCTCAAGTCGATTGGGCGGAGTCCTTTTGCCGCCAGCGCCGACTGGGGGAGCGGCAGATAATGGAAGGAGGCCCTCGTTTGGTTCCCCAGGCGTTGCCCGATCCCAAGGAGCAGCAGGGATGCAACCGGTTGATCTAACCACCCTCCGTGCTGTACTGGCGGAGCTAAAAGGGGCTGAGGCCGGCGGGGATCCCTTGCTGCCTGCCCGCGTGGAGTGGATCCAGCAAACCGATCTGTGGACAGTGGTGATCGGCTTGCGCACTCTTAGGGCCCGCCCTTGCTTGCTGTTGTCTTGGCATCCCCAGGCGGCCCGAGTTCACCTCTGTCAGGCTCCTCCCAAGGAGCCAGAGGATTTTTCATTTAGCCAACACCTGCAGCGGCACCTGCGGGGCTTGGCCCTGACGGAGCTGGCGCTGCTGGACGAGTGGGAGCGGGTGATTGACTTTCGCTTTGGCCCTCGCCCCGGGGATCCGCCGCAGCGCCACCTTTATCTGGAAGTGATGGGGAAGTACAGCAATGCCATCTTGGTGGACGAGGCAGGCCTGATCCTAGCCTGTGGCCACGGGGTAAGCGAGCGGCAATCGCGGGTACGCCCCGTACAGCCGGGACTTGCTTACGAAGCCCCCCCTGCCCTGACCGACCCAATCCCGCAGCGAGCCGAGCCCTTCTCTCAGTGGCAAGAGCGCCTGGCTCTAGTCCCCGGCCCTATTGCTCAGCGGCTCCTGCGCTGCTACCGCGGCCTCAGCCGGCACTTGGCAGAGGCAATGTGCCTCCAAGCGGGGATCCCACCCCAAACCCCCAGCAACCAACTCTCGCCCCAGGAGTGGCAGGCGCTGTTTTTTTGGTGGCAGGACTGGCTGGCCCGCCTGGAAACGGGTCGGTTTGAGCCGGCACTCACCTCCCAGGGGTACACTCTTCTCGGCTGGAGGGGCTCTAGCGGGGATCCCTCTCAGCCCAACTTGCACCAGCTCCTGGAAGCCTACTACCAAGCCCAGCTTAACCGCGAACGCTTTGAGCGGGAGCGACAGCGGCTGGGGCAAAAGCTGGCCGCCCTGCTCAAAAAACTCCGCCAGCGGCGCGACCACTTCGAGAAGATGTTGGCCGACTCAGCCCAAGCAGAAGCCTCCAAGCAGGCTGCCGATCTCCTCATGGCCCATCTCCACCTCTGGCGGCCAGGGCTGAGCTCGCTGGAGCTGCCAGACTTTTTTAGCGGCCAGATGGTCAAGATCCCGCTGGATCCGGAGAAAAACGCTGTTCTCAACGCCCAGGCCTACTACCGCAAGCACCGCAAACAAAAGCGAGCCCAGGAGGCAGTGCAACCTTTGCTAGCAGCCACAGAGCAAGAGATCCGCTACCTAGAGCAAGTGGAGGCAGCCCTGCAGCAGCTGGAGGCCTACCGGGATCCCCAGGACTTGGTCATCCTTGCAGAAATTGAGGCGGAGCTTATTCAGCAAGGTTACCTCGAGAGTCCTAGCAAGGCGGAGGGAGCTAGACGTTCCCCTGCAGCCAGCTTCAACCCCTATTGCTTCACTAGCCCCAGTGGTTTCCCTATCTGGGTGGGGCGCAACAACTGGCAAAATGAGCGGCTGACCTTTCGCCTTGCCCAAGACCAGGATTGGTGGTTTCACGCCCAGGAGATCCCGGGTAGCCATGTGCTCCTGCGCCTGCCTCCTGGGGCTGTGGCCGAAAGCGAAGATCTGCAAGCGGCTGCCGACTTGGCGGCGTATTTTAGCCGCGGTCGCCTTAGCGACCAGGTGCCGGTGGTATATACCCGCCCTAAGTGCGTCTTTAAGCCCAAGGGATCCCCCCCTGGCATGGTGGTCTACAAACAGGAGCGGGTGCTGTGGGGCCGCCCCAGCCGCGCTCAGTTGCTCCTGGAAAAGGACGGAGTGCCCAAGTCGGATCTCCCAGCAGGGCTATAGCCCTCTACTCCGGGCTGACTACGGATCCCATAAACAGCACAGTTTGCGCCTCCCGGTTGGCTCCGGAGGCCACAATGGCCAACCAGAAGGGGCGATCCGCTACAAATTGGAAGGGCTCTTGCCGGTCGAGGGCGGTGCGGGAGACGATTACCCCGGTGGCAGCAGCCGCCTCGGATCCCTCTTCGTTAACTTCGATGGCCGCCTTGTGCAAGACTCTGCTGACCTGCGTTGGCTCTGGGGTCAGTTGGCTAAAATCGGCCCGCCGGGAAAAGGCAATCCCCATGCCCAACTGCTGCAAAGCTGGCCCCAGATCGATTTCGGAGGTCAGCTTAAACTTGGGGATCCGCACCGAGCCAGGGCGGGTGGACAGGGATCCCGTCCATTCTTGCCAAGTTTCTGGGCTAAGCTTCTCCCGCAGGGCTGCTAAGCTCACCCCTGGTTTGGGCAGCAGGATCAGCATGGCCAGTTCCCCTTCCCCATAGGGCAGGCGCACCACCTGGAGCTGCTCGGTCTCCCGGTAGCCGTAGCGACCGGATTGGGCCATCAGCGGCACTTGGACACGGCGGCCATCGGCGCGGGTGAAGGGCTGGGGCTTGGTCAGGGTCGGATCGAAGGGCTGGGTCCACTCTCCCTTGAAATAGATGGCGTTGAGCAAAACCATCCTGTCTTCACGGCTGAGGCGATCCACGATGCGGTCAATCTGGCCCTGGGTGCGCTCGGCTACCCAACGGTTAATCGCCTGCACCGTCTGGCGGGATCCCAGCTCCACCCGATTGGCCACTGCTTGGTAATAGGTGGCCAGGGCTTGCAAAAAGGAGGGGCGCAAGGTGAGGGTTGTATCGACCCAAAGGCCGTTGGCCATTTGCACCTGGATCGGTCCTTCTGCTTGGGATCGCTCCACCAGCCAGCGCACCATCTGGGCATTGGTCCAGTTCAACTCATTGAGGGAGAGTTCCTGGGCCTCCAGCACCTTAGCCATCGCCGCTTGGGTCTCTCCAGCAGCGCCGTTGTACAGCATGCTCAGGGCCAGACGAAGGCTCAAGGGGGAGAAAAAGAGGTTCTCTTGCGGTTGCTGCTGGAGGAGGTAATCGAATAGCTTTAGCGCAAAGCGACTTTGGGCTTGCTGGGCCACAGCCTCCTCTCCATAGCCTTCCCCATCGGTCACGGTCGGCTCAAACGGGGTTCGCACCGAGGTTTCCCCGTGGGTGGGCCGGAGACCCAAAAGCAATAGGCCCAGCAGAGCCAGCAGCGGGATCCGGCTCACCGAGGACATGCTCAAAAGGTCTTTCATCGGGGCTCTCCTGGCCGGGTGGGGAACGAGTCTATGGCTATGGTATCGGGTTGGGGGTGGATGGCCCCTGCCCAGGCCGGCCATTGCGGCTGCGCTTGAGGTGAGATCGACAGGCCAAAGCCCGCAGGGGATCCCGGCCAAACTCTAGAGAGCAGGGTAGGATTAAGCCTGCACAGCTCAGCAGGAGAAAGGGATGAGTTGGTGGGTAAGAGAGCGCCAGGTTGTCACAGCAAGCGGGATTGCCTTGGGCCTGGCTCTGCTGCTGGGATGCGCCGCTGGAGGAGAAGCCCAGGGGACGGCAGCCGTTGCCAACGCAACTCCGGCCAAAGGACAGCCCCAGCACCTGCCGGTGGAAGCGGAAGTAACCCTTGCTGGCAAGCGCTTTGAGCTGGAAGTGGCCCGCACCCCTGAGCAGCAGCGCTTAGGCCTAATGTTTCGCACCGATTTGCCTCTTGATCGCGGCATGTGGTTTCCCTTCGACCCGCCCCAGCC
>NZ_JANSJN010000077.1:5230-8175 GCF_047462555.1 Synechococcus sp. B60.1 | reverse complement strand
TGGAGTTCCGCGGCGGGACGGCGGCGGCCCTGGGCTTGCAAGTGGGAGATGTTGTGGAGATCCGCCAGCTTCCGCCCCCAACTCCTTGATTTCTCTCTTTGGGAGAAGGGCCAGGGGTGAGGGAAAACAAGCTTGCAGAAGAAGCTGGGATCCCAAAGGCAGCCGTTTGCCCTCTTGCTCGCGGTCTAGGATGATTGTCTCAGGGATCTTTGGGATGATTTTTGAGGGTCGCCAACTGTGGGAGGTTGATGCCAAGAGGCGACGGCGAGCTCAGGATGGTTTAAACCCTATGGATGTTAGCAGCGTAACTCAGTGGCTGGAGGTTGGAACTATTGCCTTGGCTTCCGTCCTTTGGGCGGAGATCGTGCGGGATGTGCGCCATTGGCTGGCCCACCAGTGGCCCTGGCTGCTGCCCAAGCACACCCTGCACCACCGCCTGTTCCGCCCCGATCTCAGCGTGGTAGACCCCAAGTTATACCGAGAATCCCAGTGGCACCACGATGTCCCCGAGGCAGCAACGATGGTTCTAGCCGGGATCCCTTGGGTAGTGCTCTTGGGACAGGGATCCCTCTTCTACGGCCTGGCAGCGGCAGTGGGGGTACTCTACTCGGCCAGTTTTCTAGTTGCCGGCGCGCTGCGGGGCTGGGGGCTGGCTCTGCAGACGGATATCACCCACCAGCCGGGGCCTTTCCCTTCCCCTCCTGCGCAGTGGTATGTGAACCGCGCCTACCACTGGCGGCACCACTTCGACGATACCAACGCCTACTTTTGCGGCACCCTAACCTTGGTGGATCGGATCATGGGCACCAGTCTCTCTTTCAAGGGCAAACGCGTGGCCGTCACCGGCGCTTCTGGCACCCTGGGCCGGGCCCTCTTGCAGCACTTTCACCGCCACGGAGCCAAAGTCATTGCCCTTAGCTCCCATGCGGATTCAGTTGCCATCGCAGTGGACGGTCAGCTCCAGCCGGTGGAGACCGTTCGCTGGCAGGTGGGGCAGGAGGGATCCCTGGCCGAACTCCTGGAGCGGGTCGATATCTTGGTCATCAACCACGGCCTCAACGTGCATGGGGAGCGGGATCCCGAGTCTGTCCGCCAGTCCTACGCCGTCAACACCTTCTCGGCATGGCGCCTGATGGAGCTGTTCTTTCAGACGGTGCGCAACAATCCGGAAGTGGCCACCAAAGAGGTTTGGGTAAACACCTCAGAAGCCGAGGTCAGCCCTGCCTTTAGCCCCCTCTACGAGCTCTCCAAGCGGGCCCTAGGGGATCTGGTTACCCTGCGCCGCCTGGACGCTCCCTGCGTGGTGCGCAAGCTCATCCTCGGCCCCTTCAAGAGCCAGCTCAATCCCATTGGAGTGATGTCAGGCGATTGGGTGGCCGCCCAGATCCTGGCCCAGGCCAAACGCGACTGCCGCAACATCATCGTTACCATCAACCCCCTCACCTACCTGCTTTTCCCGCTGAAAGAGTTGGCCGTCAGCACCTATTTCCGCTTGTTCAGCCGCCGCTCTTCTCGCCCAGTTCTTCTTGATCCCGTCGCCGGGATCCCTTTGATTTAGGGGAGTCGACCAATCCTGCCCGGCTCTATGGCATCAGGCGCAAAACTGGGGTAAGACAAGAGCAGGTTCTTTGGCCGCAGGAGAGGGGATCCCTTGCGCCAATGTGAACCTTGCGGGGAGCGAAAGGGCCCTTTGTTTGGAGGAATTCAACAGCTCGCTCTCCGAGTGAATGTTGGGTGTGAGGAGTAGGAGTGAGCGTCAACATGGTGCGACAGTGGGTAAGCGCAGTTCTCTGCGCAGTGGGTGGGTCTTTAGTGACGGGCCTTTTGGCGGGTTGTGCCATCCCCATAGCCTCTGCAGAGGTGGCGGAAGTGCAGGTGCGCTTGGTGCATGTGGCCCCCGATGCCCCTCGGATTGACTTGGAAGTGGGAGGGGTAAGGGCTGCCCAGGGTGTAGCCTATGGCGCAGTGAGCGAATACGTGCGCATGCCGGCGGGCGAGTACGACATTGTTTTGTTTTCAACACCTGAGAACCCTGGCCAGCCCTCGGGTTCTAAGGACTCCGTTGCGCGAACGGTTGTGGCCAGGACTGTGGCCAACCTCAGGGGCGGGGGAGTGTTCTCAGTGGTGGCCGCCGACGAGCCCAATCGCGTGACGGCCTTGGTACTGGAAGACAATATCAACCCTCTATTTGATCAAGCCCTGGTGCGGTTTGTCCACGCTGCCCCTGATGCGCCGGCCCTGCAATGGCAAGGGGAGCAAGGCCGGGTGCTGTTGCCCCAGTTGGCCTTTGGGCAAGTATCCACCTTTCAAGCCATGCGCCCCGGCTTTACCCAAATCCAGGTGGCTACAGCCCCTTCTGCTTCAGGTGGGCAGATATCTCCCAGCCGGAGCATTCCCTTGCAACGGTTTGACCTCCAGTTAGAGGCAGGTAAAGTCTACACCCTCTACGTAGCCGGCCTGCTGCGCAGCAATCCGGGCTTGAATATGGTGCTGGCAGAGGAAACTCGAGCTCGTAGGCTCCTATAGCAAGGCTGCCTGCGGCTTGATCCTCTCTATACTGTGAGACTAGCCGCTCGTCTCTGGCTTTGGGGGCACAGCCTGTGGATGCCTTATTTCAAGTGGTGGTGCTTAGCCAAACTCCAGATCCCGAACGGGTGATCTGGCAGGCGATGCACCAAGATTACAGCCCCGATTTTGTTACCCCAGAGGGCCGGATCCCGGAAAAGTATGGAGAGGCCGTGGTGCGGCATCTGCTGGAGGGCAATCGTGGCCACTATGGGCCTCTTGAGCACCCTCAGATCACGTTTGGGGTAGGCTATTTTCCCCATGCTGTCATGCAACAGGCCCGTACTCATCGAGTGGGAGTTTCTTTCGACGTTCAATCTTTTCGATATACAGGCCGGCAAATTGCCGATTTGGGCAAAAGACTCTTGTCTGCGCCCCCG
>NZ_JANSJN010000077.1:3705-5130 GCF_047462555.1 Synechococcus sp. B60.1 | reverse complement strand
GCACCAACGAAACCGCTGCTTTTGCCGACAAAACCGGCGCGGAGCCCTCGTTATCTTTGCAAGAGTTGGAAACTCTGTTTTACGTTCCTGCCAGCGTCAAAGAAGGCAAGGCCAAAACCCGCCAAGGCTTCAAGCCCATCTCTCCTGAGGCCCTGAACATCATTCTTGAGCAGTATCGCAGTCAGGCCATTGCCTATTATCGCCTGGTCGAAGAGTGCGGATTGCCCTATGAAGATGCTCGTAACATCATCGGCTACGGGATCCGCCAACATTTTGTGGTTTCTTTTAATTGCCGCAGCTTGATGCATTTTCTGGATTTGCGGGCCAAAGACGATGCCCAGCGGGAGATCCGCGAGCTGTGCGAGCTCATCTGGCCCCACTTTGAGGCCTGGTGCCCTCATGTTGCCGCCTGGTACCGCAAAAATCGCTGGGGCAAGGCCAGGCTTTCTCCTTGAAACCTAAATCGCGTAAGCGGGACGGAGTTCTCTAACACCGGAAAAGTATAGGATAAGGTCATCTTTCGACCCTCACCCCCAACCCCTCTCCCACGAGGGGAGAGGGGAGCAAGGGATCAACTAACAAGCTGTTTCCCAATACTTGGAACGACTATTGTATGGATCCCAGAGCTTATGAACAAATGGCGGGCTTAGAAGATCGACATTGGTGGTTTGTGGGGCGCCGCCGCATTCTCAGGCAGGTTATTGCCGGGATCCCTCTTCCGCCCGCGGCTTGTATCTTGGAAGCCGGCTGTGGCAGTGGCGGCAACCTAGAAATGTTGTCTCAGTTTGGCCAAGTCTGGGCCATGGAAAGAAGCGAAATAGCATTGCCTTTGGCCCGGGCCCGCGGCATTGGGATTGTGGCCGAAGGTGAATTGCCGCATCAGATCCCTTTTGGCTCCCAGCAATTTGACCTTATTGCCCTACTGGACGTTTTAGAACATTTGGAGGAAGACAAAGCAGCTCTGGAAGCTCTCATCCAAAGGTTAAAGCCATCCGGCTACCTGGTGATCACGGTACCGGCCTACCCCTGGCTGTGGAGCGCCCATGACGAGCTCAATCACCACAAGAGACGCTACACAGCAGCACAACTTCTCTCCTTACTCAAGAGTGCCGGCCTGCAAATTCATACCTTTACCTTTTTCAACAGCTTTCTCTTTCCATTAGCAGCAGGGATCCGCCTAGCCCAAAAGAGCTTTCGCCTCAAGGAGAGTCAAGATCTAAAAATGCCCTCGCCTTGGATCAATTGGCTTTTAACCGAGATTTTTGCTGCAGAAGCCTATTTAATTTCTAAGTTCTCCCTACCCTTTGGCCTGTCTTTATTGGCGGTAGCTAGTCCTATGAAAACTCCTTCTCTAGGAAACTGAATCTCTTAATCTTCTCCTCAGCTTCTTGCTGTTATGACTGGTTTTTCAATTACCGTTGACTT
>NZ_JANSJN010000077.1:0-3605 GCF_047462555.1 Synechococcus sp. B60.1 | reverse complement strand
GCCTCAAATGGATAGCCTTTTCTGTAGGATTGTTTCCAGTCTTAACTGCTGGAGGAGATAGCTCTTGGCCAATCGCGCTGGCGGGACGGGTTTCTTTCGCGGCTACACCCTGAGCTTGGATCCGCATCGCCTGTGGGTGCCCTTGGCTTGTTTGGGGGATGGGCTCTGTATTTGGCTGGCCTTCGGGGCGGCTTATTGGCTGCGCAGCTTGCGCCCCCACCAGCTTTTGCCCTGGGATGTTTATGCTGGCCTGGGGTTGTTGACAGTCCTTAGCTATTGGGGCGTTCAGGCTGGCTTGGGAGGATACGGCGAATCGAAGCGCTTATCTCGCTTTGAGGAATGGGCCAGTTTGCTGCTGGGGCTGGGGGTGACCTTTGGCTTGGTGTTGGCGGGGGCCTTTTTCGTGCGCTCCGTCTCGCTGTCGCGCTTGGTGGTGGGCTATGCCGGCCTGCTGGCCCTGCTCAGCTTGACGGGGATGCGGGCAGTGCTGCGGCTGGGCATGGGCTGGCTGTATGCCCACGGCCAGGGGCGGCGACGGGTGATCTGGGTGGGATCCGGCCTGCTCTTGGCTGAGGTGCTGGAGCGACTGGAGCGCTGCCCAGCCTTGGGGTTTGAGATCAGGGCTTGGGCCGTGGCCGGGGATCCCTCGGCACCGGAACCAGAGCCTTTGCAGAAGCTGGAGCGGCTGGAGCCCAGCCACCTGGTGGCCTATGTGCAGGCTCACCCCGAGATCGAAGAGGTGTGGTTTGGGCAGCCGGAGCTGGCCAACGCACCTCTGTTGCTCAGCTTGCAGGCCCTGTCGGTGCAGGTGCGGCTGGTGCCAGATATCCTCGGTTTTTTGACGGTGAACTTCAGCCTCCAGTCCCTGGACGGGATCCCGCTGCTGACGCTGCGCCAGCCCCCTCTGCGCTACGCCCACAACCGTTTCCTCAAGCGAGCGGTAGACATCCTGGGGGCCTCCCTGGGCCTGGTGTTGCTCAGCCCCTTATTTTTGGTCATTGCTCTGCTGGTGGCCTGCAGCAGCCCCGGCCCCATCTTGTATTGGCAGGAGCGGGTGAGCTTGGATGGGCGCCGCTTTTGGATTGCCAAGTTCCGCACCATGCGGGTGGATGCCGAGGCACCCGGCCAGCCGGGCTGGACGCGCCCCGGGGATCCGCGCCGAACCAAGATAGGAGCCTTTTTGCGCCGCACCAACCTGGACGAGCTGCCCCAGCTTTGGAACGTCTTGAAGGGGGAAATGAGCCTGGTGGGCCCCCGCCCGGAGCGGCCCTACTTCGTGGAGCAATTTAGCCAGGAGATCCCCAAGTATCCGGATCGGCATTTGGTGAAAAGTGGCCTCACCGGCTGGGCTCAGATCCACGGCCTGCGGGGAGACACCAGCATTGCCCGCCGCACCCAGTATGATCTCTACTATGTGCAAAACTGGTCTCTGTGGCTGGATCTGCGCATCCTCGCCATTACCCTTTGGCAAGGGATCCGCGGACGGCTGACCGGCTATTAGGGGTTGCCCATGCCATCCTCACCCACGTCCCCAGAGCTCCTCTACGAGGGCAAGGCCAAGCGGGTCTACCGCACCGCCGATCCCCAGGTTTACCTCTGCCAATACAAAGACGACGCCACGGCCTTCAACGCCCAAAAGCGGGGATCCATCGCCGGCAAGGGGGAGGTCAACTGCACCGTCTCCAGCCGGGTGTTTGCCTACCTGGCGCAGCAGGGCATCCGCAACCACTTTTTGGCCCAGACCGGCCCTCGAGAGATGCAGGTGCGCGCCCTGCGGATCCTGCCCTTGGAAGTGGTGGTGCGCAACCGCACGGCCGGCAGCCTCTGCCGGCGCCTAGGCCTGGAGCAGGGCCTGCCCATCGAGCCGCCGCTGGTGGAGTTTTACTACAAAAACGACGCCTTGGGGGATCCCTTGGTAACCCCCGACCACATCCGCCTGTTGCACCTGGCCACGCCAGAGCAAGTGGAGAAGCTGGGATCCCTGGCCTTGGCGGTCAACACTCACCTTCGCCACTTCTGGCGGCGCTGCCGGCTGGAGCTGGTGGACTTTAAGCTGGAGTTTGGCCTGGACGAGGAAGGGGAGATCTGGCTGGCGGACGAGATCAGCCCCGACACCTGCCGCCTGTGGGATCTAGAAGGGACTGAGCCGCGGGTGCTGGATAAAGACCTCTTTCGCTTTGATCTCGGCGATCCGGCAGCCGGCTACCAAGAGGTGCTGCAGCGAGTGCTCCAGGCTACTGATCCCAATCTCCCCTCTCCTGCAGCGCGGGAGAGGGGCAGGGGGTGAGGGTGCCATGACTTCTCCCCGTCCCTCTGGCCCCGACGACCGCTTCCGCCGCCAACTGGCCGACCTGTTGGACACCTGGGTGGAGCAGGGGCTGATTCAGCCGGCGCAGCGGGATCGCCTGTGGGAGTACTACCAACTCGATAGCTTGCCGCGAACAGCTGCTAGCCGCTTTACCCTGGTGCTGCTGCTGTTGGGCGCCGTGCTGGTGGGCTTGGGGGTGATCTCCTTCGTGGCCGCCAACTGGGATGCCATTCCCCGCTCGGTCAGAGCCCTGGGATCCCTGGCCCTCATGGTGGGACTGCAGGTGGCCGGCTTGCGACTTTGGCAGCAGGGATCCCCGCGCTTGGGCAGCGCCCTATTGATTGCCGGGGAGCTGGCCCTGGGAGCCGCCATTATTCTGATGGCCCAGTGGTTTCAAATAGGGGGATCCCCCGCGGGCTTGTTCTTGGGCTGGGGGCTGGGCAGCTTGGCCGTGGCCTACAGCTTGGTTCACACCCCCAGTGGCGTCCTGGCCTGTCTCTTATTCGCCCTGGCCGGGATGACTGACCTGTGGCAGAGGGGGATCCGCTCGGCTCTGGATCCCCTCTACCCCTGGCTGGCCCTGGCCCTACTGCTGCCCCTTGCCTATGGGTGCCGCTCCCGCTGGATCTTTGCCCTGGCTTTGGTGGACTTCGGCCTGGCGCTACAAAGGTCGGCAGAGGTCTGGGACAGCTCTGGAGAAGGCTTGACCCTCTGGCTGCTGCTTGGCCTTGCCGTTGTCTGGGGGCTGGGCTTTTGGCACCAACGCCATGGTTACCGGCTAAGCCGGATTTTGACCGGAGAAAATGGGCAGGATGGCGAGCAGGAGCAAGTCTTGGATCTGATCCCGACGGCGGAGGGCCTGGCTTTGCTGGGGCTGGGTTTCTTGCTCTACGTCTGGAGCTTCCGTGACCCCTGGGACTGGGATCCCGACCCCTCACCTCTGTTCCAGGCTGTGGATCCCTGGGCAAGCTTGTCGGCGGCAGGGTTGCTGCTGCTGGCCGGCTGGGGCTGGTGGCAGGGGTGGCAGGCCAAGAGATCCCAGCCCATTTCCGTCTGGCTCAAGGATGCCGTCGTTTTCCTCTCCCTGATTACCCTGGCCCTTTTGCTGGTGACTAGGAACTTGACCTCAAGAGTGGCCCTGGCCTTCTTGGCCCCCTGGATCCTGACCCTGCTGCTGGTGGGATTGTCGGCGATCCTCTGCTGGGAAGGGCTGCAGCAGGGGCTGCGGGGGCGCTTCTGGCAAGGGCTATTGGGCTTGACCTTGGTGGTGCTGACCCGCTTTTTCGAGTACGAGACC
>NZ_JANSJN010000076.1:4308-13824 GCF_047462555.1 Synechococcus sp. B60.1 | reverse complement strand
ACGTCGGCCTCCAGCCGCAGGGTGCCGTCCGCCTCAAACTGGATTTGCGAGCTGAGGATGTAGACCCCTTTCAAGATATGGGTTGCGCCCATCACGGCCAGCACCGGCTTCATGGCAAAGTCGATGGCCAGCAGGTGGGCCAGCGTTCCGCCTGTGGCGATGGGGAGAATCACCTTGCCGGTAAAGGCATCTTGGTCTAGCAAATCCAGCAGTGCCTTAAACACACCTGGGTAAGAAGCTTTGTAAACAGGGACGGAGAGAATGATCCCGGCGGCCTGGGCCACCTTTTCCTGAATCTGCTTGAGTTGAGGGCTCTCGAAGTTGACCCGCACCAGATCCTCTGGCGGCAAGTCCCGCACCGAGACAAACTCCGTTGTCAACCCGAGACCGGACAGGATCCCGGCAGCGTGATGCAAAATCGCTTCCGAGCGAGAAGGAGTGCTGGGACTACCGGAGAGCAAGAGGATGCTGGACATAGGTTGCAGACAGAAGGCTGCCTCAGTTGTATCAGGGATCCCACGTGCAAGATGATGATAAACTAGAAGAGACAGGGCTTCAGGATGCCGGGCCCGGTTCTGTGCGGGCGTAGTTCAGTGGTAGAACGCTAGCTTCCCAAGCTGGATGTCGTGAGTTCGAGTCTCATCGCCCGCTTCTGGATCCGCAAAACCCTCTCTCGCCGCTGCCGATCCCAACCTACCCCTAGCCAGTGTCGAGGTTGAAGGGAGGAGTGGCAGCACGTAGCTTCTGGAGGCAAGAGCAAGCTGCCCTGCTGAACTGGCCAGGGATCTTGCTAGGACATCTGCTGAAGGGGCACTTCCAGCCCCACCTGCGAGGCAAAGGTTGGCGGGCAACGATGACCGAACAACGCCGCCAGATCCAGCGGTTGCTCAGGGACAATCCCAGCCTCAAGCCCGTGGCAGCCCCGCAAGAAGCTTATCAGGACGGGATCCTGGTGGTGGTGAGAGAAACGCCCCTGTCTGAGACAGATCTGCCGGCCCAGTGTCCCTGCACATTAGAGCAGGTGATGGATCCCGACTTTTACCCTGGCAAGGAAGATCCCCCGTGATCTGCTCAGCCCGCCGAGCCGGCAGCAGGGCCCCTGTGGGTCTCCACCGGGTTGTCCACCACTCGTCGCAGCACGCCGTTGACGAAAGCGGCGGCCTCCGGATCCCCGTATTTTTTGGCCAATTCTACAGCTTCGTTGATGGCGACCTTGTCGGGGCTGCTGCGCAGGATCTCCATTTCCACCACTGCCAGGCGCAGGATATCGCGCTCGATCCGCCCCACCCGCTGCAGTTGCCAGCCTACCAAAACCCCTTGTAAACGGGCATCGATAGCCTCCTTATGGGTGCGCAGGGCAGTCAACAGTTGGAGAGCATAGGTGCGCACCTCTTGCGCTTGGGCGATGTGCAACAGCTCCGGCATGGAGAGGGCAGCTCCCAGCCGGTTGACCGCCTTTTGGGACAACTGAACGACCTCATCCAGGATGTGGCGGACGCTGTACAGCCGTTGTTCCATGTGTTCCAGGGCTTGGCCGGCGTTGCTGAGGGCCACTTGGGCTTGGTGGGCCAGCTCCAGCAATTCTCCCGGCGCGGTGTCGCGGGCGTTGGCCGCCTTCAGAGCCGTTTCCAAGCGTTGTAGATGTCGTTGGGCCTGCTGAAGGCGGACAGTAAGGGAGCGAGATCCGCCCTCTTCCTTGGCATCAGAAGCAGCCAATAACAGGGGATCACTCTCGTGCAACAGGCGATCGCTGCGCTGAATTTCTGCCGCCGCCGTGGAGAGAGTTTCATGGGTCTCTTCCTGCAGGGCGCGGATGGCTGCCAGCAGCAAGTCCTCCAGTTGTTTTTCGCTCAGTTTGGCCGCCGTGGCTGGCAGTTGGTTGACCCCTAGCAGGGCCAGTTCGCGGGCAACACGCCGAGGTTGCATTGCAGAATACCCATGCTTTTAAACGACTGCCCCATCCCGCAAGGCGGTGCTACCGGGCTTAGCCATGCTAGCAGGCTGCGGCGGGGCAAGGAAGAACCCGAGGCCTCGCTGTCAACTCGCCTCGGAAGGGCGGCTCAACACGCGAAACACCAACGATGAACTCTGCTCTTCGCCAAAGCGAGATTGGCTGGAGACCGAGAGGGTGAGCCGCCGCTTGCTGCGGGTGATGCCCACGTATAGCAGCCGCAACCGCTCTGCAGCCAAGTCTAGAAAGGCCTGTTCGGTAGGAGAGTTGGCCTGCAGCTCCCAATATCTTCTGCGGCTGAGCTCTCGCAACTGGGCCAGGGCCTCTGCCTGCATATCCACATCTTCCAAAAAAGCTAGGCCAAGGCGACGCTCTCCGTACTGGGCGGGAAACTCGTAGGCCGACACCTGGGGGATGAAGACCTGATCCCATTCCAAACCCTTGGCACGGTGCAGCGTAGCAACGGTGATGCTGCCCGGCTCGGGGTTGAAGGCAAAGATCTCCGAGGGCAGGTTGTTGAGGCGGTAATCCAGAATCACCTGAAATTCTTGGGCAATCTCCTGCCAATCGACCTCAGGCAGGGATCCCAGCACCTGCTCCAACTGGTCGATGACGTAGCGACCCACAAACAGTTCTTCCGGCTTGCGGTAGAGGCTTTGGACAACTACATTCAGCACTTCCGGCCAAGGGGAGCGCCCAGCCCGCAGCCAAGCCCCCAGGGTGCGCAGCAGCCTGCCCAGGCTTTGCCAAGAGGGGCTATCCGGCAAAGTAGGGGCTTCCCCAAACTGGGGAAAGAGCAGCCGCTCCGGCAGCGAGGCGCGGATCCAGCCCAGCATCGGCTGCAGCTCAGCCCGTGGGATCCCGGCCCAGTCGGCTAGGTGATCCACAGCAGCGGCCAGGCGAGCGGGGACAGTGGGCTGTGCCAACCAGTCGATTATTCCCTTGAGTTGCAGCAGCACCCGCCGCTGGCTGGGGTTGCCCCGCAACAGGTCGATCACCTGCTCTGCCCCCAGTTCCCGCAGGTAGTCGAGGGCCTTGCCCCCCAGCTCGTTGGTGGTGACCAGAATGGCCACCGTCTGGTCGGGGAAAGCTTGGGCGGCTGCCAGGGCCCACCGTGTTACCTCCTGCAGCTCCTCCTCCGGCGATCCGGCTACCCGGCGAAACTCCACCTGCCCCTCGCTGGCCGGGGGATTCTGGCCACCAGTGGTGGCCGGACGAATGTGCTGGGGAGCCAGGGCGGTGCGCAGGGCCGGGATGGGGTGCTTCTGGTTTACCCAGTCCACTAGGCGGTTGGCCAACTCGAGGATCTGGGGGGCGCTGCGGCTGGACTCTTCTAGGATTACTCGGGGACTGGCCTGACAAAAGTCACGAAACAGCCGCGGCTCGGCGGTGGTGAAGGTGCCCATGATGCTTTGGTTGGGATCCCCCACCCGCACCAGGTTGCCGGTGCGCTGGCTGAGCAACCGCAGCAGCTCTTCTTGTAGGGGGGAGCTGTCCTGGGCCTCGTCCTCGAACAGGTAGTCATACCAACTTTGCACCTGCTGCCCCAGCGCCGGGTCGCGCTCGATCAGCTCCACCGCCTGCCAGCCCAGGTCGTCGTAGTCCAGCTTGCCCAGGCGGCGCAGCTCCGCTTGGTAGGCGGCATAGATCGGAGCCGCCCAACCCAGATAGCCCTCCCTGTCAGCAGGGATCTGCTCCGGCCCCAGACGCAGATTCTTGGCCGTGCTAATCACCGCCTGCACCATCTGTTGGAAGCTGCGCCGGAACCGCGTCCGGTTGCGAACCACCTTCTGGTGGGAATCGTCGGGGGGAATCAGCGGCTCCCAGAGGTAAGTGTGGTGGGCGAGCCAGGCGCGGCAGAGACGGCTGAGCAGGCGCTCCTGTTCATATCCCTCCAGGATGGACAGCTCTTCCCAAGGGCCGGGGGCCTCCCGCAACACCCGCAGCGCTAGGGAATGCAAGGTAAAGGCTTGGGTAAAGCGATCTGGGTAGCCCGCCTCTTGCAGGCGTTGGTTGATACGGCGCAGCAGATTGACCCGTGCCGAACGCATGTAGGTGAACACCCCGATGCGATCCGGTGGGATCCCTCGCTTCAGGATGAGATCGGCGATTAGCAGCTCCAGGATGAACGTCTTGCCGCTCCCCGGAACTGCCGCGATCCCCAGAGGCCCCGAGCGATACGCCAATGCCCGTTGCTGTTCTGGACGCAACGCGACTTGGGAAAAAGGAGAAGCAGCCAAGCCCACCCTCGGATCCCTACCTAGCCGAGGATAAAAGTCTCGATGGCCGCCACCACTCCATCTTCGCTGACGGGAGGAGCCACCCAATCGGCGTGGGGCAGCAAAGCCGGCGAGGCATTCCCCATGGCCACCCCGATCCCTGCATACCGCAGCATCTCAATGTCATTGTCGCCATCGCCGATGGCCATCACCTGCTCCGCTGACACCCCCAGCAGCTCTTCCGCCAGAAAACGAACGGCATTGCCCTTGTTCACCGCCGGATGGGTGGCCTCCAGAAAAATCGGCTCCGAGCGGGTGAGGTAGATCTGCTCAGGAGAATACCGCTGCCGCAGGGATCCCTGTAATGCCTGCAGAAACTCCGTATCTTCCGAAACAGCTAGGATCTTGGTGGGGCTTTTCCCATATTGGGCGGGGGAAAGCATCTGGAGCGGCACCTGGGAGCGCTCGGCATAGGCTTGGCTGAGGGGGCTGAGCTCTCGCACATAGAGCTGGTCATCGATGTAGAGGTGCACCCCCACCGGCTGATCCTGCAGCACCTGCAACAGCTCCTCCGTCAGCGACCAGTCCAGGCTCCAGTGCTTCAAGGTCTTTTGGCTGTCGGGATCCCGAATAAGCGCCCCCTGATAGCTGCAGAGGGGCATGTCCGCTCCAATGGCGTAATGAAACCGCTCAGCAGAGCGATGCATCCGACCTGTGGCAATGGCCACCCGCACGCCTGCAGCCTTGGCTTTTTGAATGGCCTGCCGCACCGGCTCCGAAACCTGGTTGGAAGGCCCCGCAATCGTGCCGTCGATGTCCACCACCAACAGCCGAATGTCCCTCTGGATCCAGGCTCCCTTTTCCCTTTTTTTCTCCTGGACTTGAGCTTCTGCTCCAGTTTGCATTGCCCCTCCTCCTGGCAACCTCCCAGACCCTAACACGACTGCTGCGGAGTTTGTCGATAGTCAAACTAACCCGAGCTCGATGGGAAATTGAAATTGATGAAGAATCTCGATAGGGATTGAATACCTCAAATAGCCGGCTGGGGGATCGGATCCCTGCCCTCTGCTGTCTAGGGAAAGAGCATACAATTGAGGAAGACTAGCCCCGTGATGGACAAAAACACCGTGAACATGCTGAAACGAATTGGTCGCGTCTGCCGGCCTTTGCTAGCCGTTGCCTTGGCCTTGATCTTGGCTTTGGCTCCTGTCAGTACTGTCTGGGCCCGCAGTGGTGGTCGCATTGGCGGTGGCTCTTTCCGCTCTCCGACCTTCTCTGCCCCCCGCTCGGCTCCGGTGTACCCCAGCTATGGAGGGGGGTTTGGGTTTCCCCTAGTGGTGCCCTTTTTCTGGGGTGGTGGTGGCGGCCTGCTGACACTGCTGCTCTTGATTGGGGCCGGTAGCTTTCTGGTGCGCAGCTTGCGCTCGGCTGTTTCTGAAGATGGCGACGAGGGGGTTGCTGACCTGCCGGTAACGGTGGCTCAGGTAAAAGTGGGCCTGCTGGCCAGCGCCCGACAACTGCAAAAAGACATGAACGCCCTGGCTCTGGAAGCGGATACCCAATCGCCGGAAGGGCTGAGCCAGTTGTTGCAAGAGGTCACCCTCGGCTTGATGCGCTACAGCGACTACTGGGCCTATGGTCATGCCCAAGCAGAGAAGCTGCCCCTCTCCCGCGCCGAGTCTCTGTTCTATCAAGCTTCCCTACAGGAGCGCAGCAAGTTCAGCGCCGAAACCCTCAGCAACCGCAACAACCAGATTCAGCAGGTTCCCCAAGCAGTTCTGAAACGCGCTGCTGCCGGAATCCCGGATGTCGGCGAGTATCTGGTCGTTACTCTACTAGTTGCGTATCGAGGCAACTCAGGTACACTACCTGTAGTTAAATCTGCGGCGGATCTGCGGCAGTGCCTGCTGCAGTTGGCCTCCATTCCGGCGGAGCGAATTGTGGCCATCGAAGTGCTGTGGACGCCGCAGTTGGAAGGAGACACCCTGTCGGCAGAGGCGCTGTTGACCGAGTACCCGGAAATGCGGCTCCTGTGAGGGCGCTGGGGTGAGAAGACGGCTGCTGTCGGCTAGGGGTCTCACCGCCAAGGGAGGTTCTATGTCCGGGTTTGATGCTTCGGCAGACAGGAGCCGTCGTTCTCCTTGGGCTGCATTGGGTTACACGGGTCAAGCAGATTCCCTGCTGGATGAGCTGCTTGAGGATTTGGAGCACAGCCTTGAAGAAGGGCTGGTGGAAGAGTACCCCTATTGGGGCACGCGCCCGCCTCTGCCTTTGCGGCGCTCTTCTATTGCCTCAGGGATCCTACTGGGTTTGGCTTTGGCGACCACTCTGGTGGCAGGGCTAGCCTTCTGGATGACCCTGCGCCCCCGGCCAGGAGTCTTTTCTCAGGCCACTCCTCCTCGGCTGAGGGATCCTTTGACTGAGGCCCCCGATTCTCCCAACTCCGATTTCCTGCTGGCCCAGGAACCATCCCTGCCCCCATCTGCGGGAGGTGGAACTCCTCGAGATCCATCTGCGGAAGTTTCGTCTCAGGAGCCACCTGGGACAACCTTGGCCAAGCCGGAGGCGAAAACACTCTCTGCAACTCCGCCGGTGGCTGCCGCTCCTACCCTTGCAGCGGCAACCAGTGCTCCTCCTCCCCCGAGGGTAGCCGCTCCGCCGGCGTTGGCGCGGATCCGGGCCCAGCCTGTGCCGCAGATGAAGCTGGTTGGGTTGATCCACGATCCAGGCGATCCCAAGGCTCTGATTCTGATTGACAACGTGGTGCGACAGGTGCCGGTTGGCCAGGCGGTGAAAGCAGAGTGGCGGGTCACCTCCATCAGCCCCTACGGGGTGAGGGTAAGCAATGGCGCTCAAAGCGTCACCTTGCAATTGGGGTTGTCGCAACGGATCTAGCTAGATATCCTTCTTTCATCGGGAGAGCGATCCCCGTGGAAGGTTGGATCAAAAAAGGGAGAAGGGGCAGATGAAATTCGCCAAGCTGGGGCGAATGAGCCGCTGCAAAGTGGGATTGGGCTTAGCTTTGGGGTACCTCTGTCTCGGTCTGTTCGCTTGTCGCAGTGCGCCCCCCTCTTCTGGCTCTCCATCTGGGATCCCAGCGGCCTACGCCCATCGCCCGCAACTGCAAGGGAAGGCAGTGGTGGAGTTAGAGGTGCAAACTGCCGAAGGAGTGGGCAAGGTTCTCTTGGAGATCCACGGGGAGGAGGCGCCCCTTACTGCCGGCCAGTTTGTGGATTTGGTGCAGCGGGGCTTTTACAACGGTCTCACCTTCCATCGGGTGGAGAAAGATCCCCAGCCCTTTGTGGTGCAGGGCGGGGATCCGCGGGGGGATGGCACCGGCGGCGCCACCGAGCCGGGCAGCAACCGCTTGCGCACCATCCCTTTGGAGATCCAGGTGCGCGGGGAGCCTCATCCCCGCTACAACACCTTGATTGAGGATCCCATCGCCCTGAGCAAGCTGGCCTTGCCCCATCGCTTGGGGGCAGTAGCCATGGCCCGTTCCAGCCCTCTCGACTCGGCTTCTTCCCAGTTTTATATCGCCCTCTCTGCTCTGCCGATCCTGGATGGGCGCTATGCCGTGTTCGGCTATGTCATCGAGGGGATGGAGTGGGTGGAGCGCCTCCAGGTGGGGGATGTGATCCGCTCGGCGCGGGTGCTGGAAGGAGCGGACTTGCTCAGGTATCCAGCAGGAGCAGATCAGACGGCGGCCCCCGGCGGTTTATGATAGGCAGCAGCTCTGCTGCTGGTTCGGCTGTCGTGGCTTGGGGAGGGGAGAGTTTTGTGCTCGCCCTCTCCAGCAACCTGTGGGCGCCTTTTCATGCATGAAGACGCTTTTTCTCCTCTTGAACCCCTAGACGAGCTGCCACCTCACTCGCCGCCGGAGGTGGATGTGGAGCGGATGCTGCAGCAGTTGCAGGATCCGGATCCCCGTTTGCGGATGCAGGCAGCCCGCGCCTTCTGTGAGATCGAAGAACCCCGCGCCATCCCGCGCCTATTGGCTTTGCTCAGGGATCCCTGCCCGTTGGTGCGGGTGGGAGCAGCCTATGCCCTGGGTCGCAATCCGGCTCCCGCTGAGGTGGAGGTGCTGATCGACAGCTTGCGCCGGGATTGGAATGGCTATGTACGCAAAGGCCTGGTGTGGGCCCTGGGCAATGCTAAGGATCCCCGCGCCTATCCGGTGTTGCTGGAAGTATTGGCTGAAGATATCGCGGCAGTGCGGCTTTGGGCGGCCAGCGCCCTCGGACAATTGGCCCAAGCTCAGGTGTTGTCCGGCCCGGCTCTGCAGGAGGTAGCGGCAGCCCTCTGTCGGGGTTTGGCCCACGATCCGGTGGCGGCAGTCCGCGGCAACTGTGCCTGGAGCCTGGGGATCCTCGGGCAACAGGTGAGACTGGCTCTCGAGGATCCCACCGTTTACGCGATGTTGAAAAGGCAGTTGCTGACAAGCGCCAGCTGCGATCCCGATTGGGGAGTGCGGGATGATACGCGGCTTGCCCTCCTAAAGTTGGCAGATCCCGACTTGCCGGAGCAAGCGGATAACCTTAAGTAAACTACCCGACACGACTACCCCCAGCCCCTCTCCCTCAGGGAGTCAGCCCTCACCCCCAGCCCCTCTCCCTCAGGGAGAGGGGAGTTAGGGATCGAGGCAACGAACGGTTTCATTGCCATTTGAAACGACTGTAACTGGGCGGCGGCTTCAGCGCACCAGATCGAGCAGCCAGGCAAAGTAGAAGCGGCTTTGAATGGTTTGCCGTTGTTGCACTTTCCAGCCCCACTCAGTAAGGTGGCTCACCAGCGTCGCCTCGCGGTGCTGATAGGCGCGGGTGGTCTTGCTGGGGCCGGGGAAAAACTCCCCCACTTTCTTCAGCAGCGTCAGCCAGGGAGTTTTGGGAGCAAAGCTGAAGAGCAGACGAGACTTGGCCAGTCCGGTCAGGTGCCTGAGCATGCGCAGGGCGTCGGCTTCGGGATAGTGGATCATCACATCCAGGCAGACGACGACATCGTACTCCCCTGTCAGTTCCTCCAAATCCAAAACCTGAAACTGGGGGTTGTCTGTGGATCCCAGCTCCATCTGTTGGCGGCGACGCGCTTCGTTGACCATTTGCTCGGAAATGTCGCTGGCGAACACCTGCGCCCCGCGGGCGGCCAAAGGCAAGCTAAGGCTGCCCACCCCACAGCCGGCATCGCAAATGCGCAAACCGGAGGGATCCCCCAGCCATTGCAACACCGTCTCGACCGTGCGGGCATGGCCCAGTCGAATATCTTTTTGGACGAAATTGACTTCCTCGTTGCCGTAAATGCGGCGCCAGCGCTCGAAGCCGACCGTGTTGAAATAGTTGCGGACGATGG
>NZ_JANSJN010000076.1:0-4208 GCF_047462555.1 Synechococcus sp. B60.1 | reverse complement strand
GAAATTGACTTCCTCGTTGCCGTAAATGCGGCGCCAGCGCTCGAAGCCGACCGTGTTGAAATAGTTGCGGACGATGGTTTTTTCCTGCATAAGACTGCCAGTTGTATGCCGGGATCCGCCGGGGAATCACTTCTTGGCAAGCCGATGTCTCCCCGGAGATGCGGATACATTCTACCTTGAAGCCGTTGCTCCCACTTCCAACCCCTATTCCACGGCTGTATTAGATGCCTACAGCGGGATAAAACTTGATGACGGAAGCTGAGATTGCCCAGGCGTTGCAGGCCAGCTTGGCTGTCCCTGTCAAAATTGCTGTCAAACGTCGCCAGGGCCATTTGCACGTTCTCCTCAACCGCTCCCCGCAAACGCAGCTCAACCACCCCCATCTCACCCAACAGGTGCGAGCCGGGCTGGAGGCGTTGGGGCATTCCGAATACGAGTGGCAGCAAACCGAGCCACTGCGGGATCCTCTCTTGGGCGCTGAGGAAACCACGCTCGTGCTGGAAAAACAAAGCCATCGGCTGCTGCAGGATCTGACGCTGGCTGCTCCCGATTCCGCCAGCCCCCAAGCCTGAGCCCAGAGAAAAGGCTCTCGACAAGAAAGCTGCTGGCAAGGGCAGATCCCGTATTGCCTGGCTGTGGCCGGCAGTGCTGATGGTCGGGATGGCGGTGGCGGTCTTGCTCCTTTTCTTTCTCTAGAAAGCAGTCTGGCTGGGGATCAAGCCGGCTGTGGTGAAGACCCGGATCCAGACGGGGCTGGGCGAGTCGAAGCTGCCCTTTGCAGGGCATCCTGCAGCATCCGCTCCACCAGCTCCGTAAACGTCCAGCCCAGAGCTGCCGCCGCATCAGGGCAAAGCGAAGTAGGGGTCATGCCGGGCAGGGTGTTCACCTCCAGCACCCAGGGGTTCTCGTCGGCATCCACCCGCAGATCCACCCGTGCCAGGCCCTCACATCCCAACACCTGATAGGCCCTTAGCCCTGCCGCCTCGCAGCGGGCCAACCCTGCCGCGCTGAGGGAACAAGGGATCAAATGCCGCGAGCCGCCGGGGGCATACTTGGCTTCGTAATCGTAAAAATCCCCCTGAGCGGGGATGATCTCAATGGCCGGGAAAACCTGGCCGGAGAGGATGGAGAGGGTGATCTCTTTGCCGGGAATGTAGCGCTCCAGGAAAACCCGCGACGAGACCGATCGGGCCAGCGCCAGCCCCTGAGCCAACGACATCTCATCCCGCGCAATGCTGATCCCCACCGTCGAGCCGCTGTTGCTGGGCTTCACTACCAGCGGGGATCCCAAGTGCGCCACGCACTCGGCCCAGGAGAGCGGCTGCGCTTCATCCCAGACCAGCCACTCAGGGGTGGGGATCCCTTCGGCGCGAAAGATCTGCTTGGAGACCAGCTTGTCCATGGCTAGGGCACTGGCCAACGGCCCGGATCCCTGGTAGGGCAGGCCTAGCCACTCCAGCATCCCCTGCACCACTCCATCCTCACCGCCGGGGCCGTGCAGGGCAATCCAAACGAACTCGCAGCCGGCCTGCCGCTCCTGCCAAAGGCGCAGCGGCAGATCCTCCTCGGGGTCGATCAGCTTTACCCGATGCCCCAGATCCTCCAGCGCCCGCTTACAGGCTTTGCCCGTGACCCAAGAGATCTGCCGTTCTGCCGAACGACCCCCTGCCAAGACAACAATGTTCATGGCTTAACCCCAAAGCACTCCCCACTCTCAGCAACCGGCACCAGGATAGCCGCATCCCCCCACTCTACCCTACGAAGGAGGGCGGCGGCGGCGCAAAAACTCGGGAATGTCCAAGCCCCCGGAAGCAGGGGGCTCAGGCTCAGGGGGCTGCCGAGGCGATGGCTCAGGGCTAGGAAAGGTGGGCTTGCGCGTCCCCACCTTGTTGGGGTTGGCAACAGCGGTTTTGGCTGCGAAAGCACTGGGTGCCGTCCGCGATCGGTCGAAACCGGTGGCGATGACGGTGATGCGCACCTCCCCTTGCATACGCTCGTCTTGCACGGTGCCGAAGATGATGTTGGCCTCCGGATCCACAGCCTCGGCGATGATCTCAGCCGCTACCGTGACCTCGTGCAACGACAGATCCAGCCCGCCGGTGATGTTGAAGAGCACGCCCTTGGCCCCCTCAATGGAAGTTTCCAGTAGGGGAGAAGACACGGCGGTAATGGCGGCTTCGCGGGCGCGGGACTTGCCGGATCCCATGCCAATGCCCATCAGGGCAGTGCCAGCATCGGCCATCACGCTGCGCACATCGGCAAAATCCACGTTGATCATGCCAGGGATGAGGATGATATCCGAGATGCCCTGCACCCCCTGGCGCAAGACATCGTCCGCGACGCGAAAGGCCTCGTGGACAGGGGTTTGCTCGGAGATCACCGAGAGCAACTTGTCGTTGGGGATCACAATCAGGGTATCCACTGCCTCCTGCAGTGCTTGGATCCCCTCTTCGGCCTGCTTGGCGCGCCGCTTGCCCTCAAAAGAAAAAGGCCGCGTTACGACTCCTACGGTTAGGGCACCGCTGGCCTTGGCAATCTGGGCAACCACAGGCGCTCCCCCTGTCCCTGTGCCCCCGCCCATGCCAGCGGCAATAAAGACCAGATCCGCCCCCTTGAGAATGGCCGCAATTTCTTCACTGGACTCTTCGGCAGCTTTCTGACCAATGGCCGGGTTGCCGCCTGCCCCCAACCCTCGGGTTAACTTTTGCCCGATTTGCAGGCGGTTCACTGTCGATGTTGAGGATTGAGCGAGGGCCTGAGCATCCGTATTGATGCTCCAAAACTCGACGCCCTTGAGGTTGCTGGCCGCCATCCGACTGACCGCGTTGCCACCTCCACCCCCCACGCCCACCACCTTAATTTTCGCGGCATTGCTCGGCATGTTCCCCTCTGGATGATTCGCCGCCTTGGTCTGGGCTCCGTTTCTCTCGTACTCGACCTGAGAGTCCTCCCCCACGTAGCGCTCACTCCAGGGGGAAGGCGTTGACTGGGCTTGCTCCAAACCCTGCCCAGGATTGGGGGGATGGAAGTCTGACCAATTGCTGGATGGCATGTCAGCCCTCAAGATAGCTTAATTCTGGCAAATATCGAGCATGCTAGCTGATTTAATATAAGGCAACTCTCCTCCGATGCCAACGGTGAAGACGTTTGTGGATCTTCTAGGCGGATGCGGCCCCCAAAAAGAGCCTCATCCGGATAATTTGGGCGCTTTCATGTTTCGTACTTTGCCTATGAATCTTCTTTTGCAGTTAAGCTTCCTCTTTTGTACAAGCGAGGTTCCTATCGAAGGGTATGTATTCCCGAACACCTAGTAGATAGATCCCAAATTAGGGCAAACTGTTGCTCCCAGCGCGCTTCGGTCGGAGCCGAGCTTGCGCTTGCCTAAAAGCTAACCTTGCGTTTTCTTTTCAGAGTATTCGATAATACTCACCCCTCCCAATTAGGGCCTGGCAGACCAACCGCCAATTTTTGCCGATTTTTAATGCTGAGGTTTGGGTATTCTACAAACTACCCGAAGGCTTCCGCGCCGAAAGAGTCAGGGGGAGGGTTGCCGTCAGGGATCCGCCCATGGGCTTAGAGCAGCTGCAAATGGATCTCGGCGTTCAGCCGCTGGGGCAGGGAAATTTTAAGCACGTCCCCCTGATCCATTTCCTGGGCCGTCGTCATGTTGGCCAGGGCCTCTACCACTTCTTCGGAGTTGGCAGTCAGCACAACAACGGGGCGCTCGCCGGCGATGGGGAAATCGTGCCAGGTGCCGCGGTGCAGCAGCAGCCCGTGCCCGGCAGGGAAGCGCAGGGCTTGCACTTTGTCCAGGTCGGGGAGGGTTTTGGGGTGGTTGGGGGGAGCCATGACCATGATGAATGGCTCCTGTCCCAAGGCAACAAACAACTGGGTCATACGCAGGTGCGCTCTAGCCAGAACACAGCCGGGTAGCCGGGCAGGATCTTGGCAGTGCGGATGACGGCTTTGCCAGTGTACTGGGAGTCGATGTTTTGCCCTTCTAAAACGCGCCCCTGATAAAAGGGGATCCCCAACCCGGGATAGGCCACATCATCCCCTAGCAGTTGGCCGAAGGGCCGCACATTTTCGGGGGTTGCCTCCACGATTGGCACACGAACAACAGGGGTGCCAGTTGGGGTCTTGCTCATGGTCGGTCTCCTCAGTTGACTGACTTTTTGAGTCATAGAGTTCTTCGGAGCAGCCGCATT
>NZ_JANSJN010000075.1:6778-13828 GCF_047462555.1 Synechococcus sp. B60.1 | reverse complement strand
CAGGTTGCACCCGCTTGCCCGCAGGGCTATGCCTTTGGCGGTGGCAAACCCAACGGCGTCACCTTCTCAGGGTTGGCAGATAACCAGAACGACGTGGGCTTCTACGTCTGCGTGCGGCGCAGCCCCGGCGCCGACCGACCCCAGGATGTGATCATTAACATCACGGCCACGGCCATGGAGCGGGCCAACCCCGGCCTCTTCCGCCGCTATATCCAGGATGCCACCAGCGTCGATATCTCAGAGGTGTCGCGCTACCTGCTGCCGCTGCAAACTCGGGTTCTTGCCCGCGGTGTTATCAACCGTCAACTCTCCTAGGGGGAATGTCCACCATGTTGGCCTTGGAGAAAAAAACCATTGGCCCGGCGCGGCCGCTTCGATCCCAGGGCTTCACGCTGATAGAAGTCCTGGCGGTGGTGGTCATTATCGGCATTGTGGCCGGGCTGGCCGTCCCTTCCGGAATCAACATCTGGGCGCGCATCCAATTGGAGGACGCGCAAAACAAGGTGGAGCGAGCCCTGCGCACCGCCCGCACCAACGCCAGAGCCTCTCTCCAAGGCCGCGCTTGGGTGGTTGAAATCGACAACTCAGATCCGAGTGTCCCCACGCTGGTGATCCAAGACGAGGAAGGCCTTTGCGATGAGCCGATCCCTTGTCAGCGGGTGCGCCTGAATAATTTTGTAACTGTAACTAGTACCTTTGCCAACGAAAGAGGGAGGGCTGTTTTCGACTCGGAAGGGCGGGCGCGTCAACTGGGGCGCTTTGTGGTTAGCAGCACCTACTCCCAGGGCGAAAACCGCTGCGTGGTGGTGAGCACTTTGATCGGCACCCTCCGCAAGGACAACAGGCCAGAATGTGGCAACGTGGCCGACGAGGCAGAGGAAGGATAGTTGGGGTAGGATAGTCAGGCTGTTCATCCCGGCCTATTGCCCTCACCCCCGGCCTCTCTCCCAAGGGGAGAGGGGAGTTGTCTAGGTTCACAGGTTATGGTCTCCTCAACTCTTGAAGCACCGGAAAAAGTTTTCCCCTGGCAAACTCGGCAGCCGGCTCTGCTGGTGCTGGCCGATGGCACGGCCTTTGCCGGCTGGTCGTTTGGAGCAGAGGGCACGGCGGTGGGTGAGGTGGTGTTCAACACAGGCATGACCGGCTACCAGGAGGTGATGACGGATCCAAGCTACCGGGGGCAGTTGATCACCTTCACCTACCCGGAATTGGGGAACACGGGGGTAAACGACCTGGATCAGGAATCGGCACAGCCCCAAGCCGCCGGGATCATCGCCCGCAACGTGTCGCGCCTGGCCAGCTCCTGGCGCGCTACGGGGACGCTGCCTGACTACCTCAAGCAGCACGGGATCCCGGCCATTGCCGGGGTGGATACGCGGGCCCTGACGCGGCGGCTGCGCTCGCAAGGGGTAATGAACGGGGCCCTCTCAACCGAGATCTTGGATCCGCAGGCGCTGCTAGAGCGGGTGCGCCAGGCCCCTGCCATGCAGGGGCTGAGCCTGGTGGCAGAGGTGACAACGCCCAAGCCCTACGAGTGGCTGGAGCCCACCCCCGCCGATTGGGACTATGGCCGCAGCCAAGGGATCCGGATCCCGGATCCCCCTTTGCGGGTGGTGGCGCTGGATTTTGGCATCAAGCGCAACATCTTGCGCCGCCTGACTCGCTACGGCTGCCGCGTGATGGTGTTGCCGGCCCACGCCAGCCCGGAGGAGATCCTGAGTTACAACCCCGATGGGATTTTCCTCTCCAACGGGCCCGGGGATCCAGCGGCAGAGACAACGGCCATCCGCACCACCCAGGCGCTGCTGCAAAGCGGGAAGCCAATGTTTGGCATCTGTCTGGGCCACCAGATCCTCAGCCTAGCTCTGGGCGGATCCACCTACAAGCTGAAGTTCGGCCACCGCGGCCTCAACCACCCCTGTGGGCTGGAGCAGAAAGTGGAGATCACCAGCCAAAACCACGGCTTTGCGGTAAATGCCGCTTCGATCCCGGCGGAGGAAGCGGAAATTACTTACCTTAACTTCAATGACCGCACCGTGGCCGGGATCCGCCACCGCCACCTACCTTTGTTTTCCGTGCAGTATCACCCAGAGGCCAGCCCCGGCCCCCACGATGCCGACCATCTCTTCCGGGAGTTTGTGGAGCTGATGCTGCAGAAGAGAGGGCAGGAGTAGCCTAACCCTCACCCCCGGCCCCTCTCCCTGAGGGAAAGGGCGGCACGGGCCTCTTCCCGGTCGTCGAAGTGGATCTTCTCGGTGCCTAGGATCTGGTAGTCTTCGTGGCCTTTGCCAGCAATCACCACCGTATCACCTGGCTGGGCCTCCAGGATGGCCAGGCGAATGGCTTGGCGGCGATCCACTTCCACCGCCCAGGGGGATCCAGGGATCCCGGCCAAAATGTCCTGCAGGATCCGCTGCGGATCCTCTGTGCGGGGGTTGTCGGAGGTCACCACCACCTGATCGGCCCAGGTGGCGGCAATGCGGCCCATCTGCGGGCGCTTGCCCCGGTCGCGATCCCCGCCACAGCCAAAGACGCAGATCAGCCGGCCTTGCACTTGCGGGCGCAGGGCCTTGAGCAGGTTTTCCAGCCCATCGGGGGTGTGGGCATAGTCTACGATTACCGTGATGTCCTGCCCCGGCAGGCTCACCCGCTCCATCCGCCCCGGCACACCGGGAAAACGGGGCAGGGCCGACTGGATAACCTCAACCGGGATCCCCAGGTGCAGCGCCACCCCTACTGCCGCCAGCAGGTTGGCCAGGTTGAAGGATCCCACCAGCGGCGCTGCCACAGCAAAGCTGCCCAAAGGGGTGTGCAGGGTTGCCTGCAGGCCGTTGGGGTGAAGTTGAACGTCGCTGGGCCAGAGGGCAGGGATCCCTTCCAAAGGCCGGAGGGAATAGGCCCAGGGCTCCAGAGGGGCTGGGATGGCTTCGAGCAGCCGCCGTCCGCCCTCGTCGTCGGCGTTGACCACCGCCCGCCCCTGCAAGTACTCCAGCCGGAACAGGGTGGCTTTGGCCTGCCAGTAGTTTTCCATGCTGCCGTGGAAATCCAGGTGATCCTGGGTGAGGTTGGTCCAGACGGCAGCGGCAAAGCTACACCCCCAAGCCCGATCCTGGGCCAGGGCATGGGAGCTGACCTCCATCACCGCCACCTCGGCGCCGGCTGCCTTGGCTTCTCTCAGGCTGCGCTGCAGCTCCAGCGGAAACAGGGTGGTGTGGGGGGCTACCTGGCAGTGGCCGGGCCAGCGGTTGTAGAGGGTGCCCAGCAAGGCAGTGGGGCGACCGGCAGCCTGCAGCAGATGTTCGATGAGATGGGTGGTGGTGGTTTTGCCGTTGGTGCCCGTCACCCCTACCAAGGTAAGCTGGCGGGCCGGAAAGCCATAGAAGGCTGCCGCCACCTGGGCCACAGCCCGGTTCAAGCCAGCGCGGGGCCACACCAAAATGGGCCGACTGCTCCCTTCAGCCTCTCCGCTGACTTGCTTCCACGCCTCCTGCGAGATGAGAGCCGCCACCGCTCCTCCGGTAAGCGCCTCCTGGACAAACTCGCCGCCATCGACACGGGATCCCGGCATGCCCAAGAAGAGATCCCCGGCCTGCACCTGGCGCGAGTCAGTGCACAGACCCCTGACCTGCACCCCCTCCAGGGATCCCTGGGCCAACTGGGGTTGGATCCCGGCTTGGCCGAGCAATTGGCGCAGATCGATCCCGTTGCTTCCCATGCTTTTGCCCCTCCCCACAGCTTTGCAGCTTAGGGTAGCCGCTGGGCCGGCTTTCTGGCCAGAGAAACCCTAGGCCAGGGCCTCTTCCAGCTTTTGCTTGGCCCAGAGGCGGGCGTAGAGGCCGTCGGCATCGGCCAACAACTGGGCATGGGATCCCTGCTGCACGATGCGACCTTGGTTCATGACCCAGATCTGATCCGCCTCCACCGCCGCCGTGAGGCGATGGGTAATCAAGATCACCGTTTTCTGGGCCGTGGCCTGGCGCAGGTGGCGGAGAATGGCCTGGGCCGTCTCATTGTCCACGCTGGAGAGGCAGTCATCCAAAATCAAAATCGGCGCATCCACCAGCAACGCCCGCGCCAGGGCCACCCGCTGCCGCTGGCCGCCGGAAAGGGTGATGCCCCGCTCCCCCACCAGCGTGTCGTAGCCCTTGGGAAAGTGGAGGATCTCGGCGTGGATGTGGGCGGCTTTGGCGGCCCATTCCACCTCCCAATCTTCCGCCTGGGGCTTGCCATAGCGGATGTTGTCCCGAACGGTGGCGCTGAAGAGGAAGCTCTCCTGGGGCACGTAGGCAATGGCGCGGCGCAGGGATCCCAGTTGAAGCTGGGTAATATCCTGCCCATCCAGAAACACTTGCCCCGGCTGGATCTCCAGCAGGCGGGGCAGGGCATTGGCCAGGGTGGACTTGCCCGCCCCAATCGGCCCCACCACCGCCACCAGTTGCCCCGGCTCGATGCAAAAGTGCAGATCCTGCAGCGCCGGCGTTGCGGATCCCGTATTGGCATAGGCAAAAGTCAGCCCCCTAGCCTCGATACGCCCCTGCACCTTTTCCAGAGGCAGCGGCAGAGCCTGGGGGGCATCGCGGATGGTGGGCTCCACCCGCAGCAAGGCGTCGATCCGCTCCAGGCTGACCTGGCCCCGCTGGTAGGCGGTGATGGTAAAGCCCAGCAAAGCGGTGGGAAATACCAGCCGTTCCACGTAGAGGGTGAGGGCGGAAAAATCCCCAATCGTCAGCCGCCCCGCGGCAATCTGCGGCCCCCCCACTGCCAACGACAGCAGCAGGCTCAGGCTAACCAAAGCCACCAGGGAGGGGAAAAGCAGGTTGCGGGTGAGGGCCAAGCGCAAATTGGCCTGCAGCAGCCGCTCGTTGCGGCGGCGAAACTCCCGCTGCTCGTGCTCTTCCTGGGCATAGACCTTGATCAGGGTGATGCCGTTCATGTCCTCCTGGATGAGATCGCTCAGATTGGCCAGCTCCTGCTGCACCTGAAGCTGCTCCTGCTGCAGACGGGTGCTGGTCAACTTCACCAGCCCCAGCATCACCGGAAACACCGATAGGGCCAAGGCGCTCAGACGTGGCTCAATACCCAACATGGCCGGCAGCGTAGTGCCGTAGGCAAAGATTGTATTGGCCAAATTGAGCAGGGCAAAGCCCAGTAGGCGGCGGACATTTTCCACATCGCTGGTGATGCGGGTGAGAATATCCCCGATGGTCTGCTGGGCAAAGTAGGAAGGCTGCAGGGTAAGCAAATGCTCGAAGATGGCCTGCTTGAGGCGAAACTCCACCTGCCGCCCTACGCCAAACATCCACACCCGCGAGGCAATGCGAATGCCCATCATCAGGGTGGAGACAACCAGCACCACCAGAGCGTAGAGGGCAATGCGGCTGGGCGACAGCGCGGCCAGGTTCTGGCTGAGATCATCGATGGCCAGCTTGACATACCAGGGCAGGAACACCCCCAGCCCGTTCACCACCAGCAGGGATCCAATGCCCAGCACCACCTGGCGCCGATAGGGGCGCAGATAATGGGCCAGTTGTCGGAGATGGGATCCCGCCACTCAGGTGCTCCTCCAGCTTCTTCCCACTCTAGCGCTGGGCCGGATCCCCCCGGTAGGGATTAGGCCAGAACCTGCGCTGGGGCCTGCTGCGCCAAGAGTTCCACCTGCTGGCGCGCCCAGGCATCTGCTTGCAAAATGTCCTCCAGGCTGGGGGCGGGGATGACCTGGTGCCGCTCACAGACCCGTTCCAGAAGGCGGGGGATATCCAAAAAACGAATGCGCTCTTGTAAGAACAAGGCCACGGCTGCCTCGTTAGCCGCATTCAACACCGCCGGCAGCGTCCCGCCCGCCCGCCCGGCGGCATAGGCCAGCTCCATGCAGGGATACTTGCGGTGATCCGGCGCCTTAAAAGTGAGGGATCCCAGCTTGACCAAGTCGAGGGAATCCCAAGGGGTGGTTAGGCGCTCCGGCCAACTGAGGCCGTAGAGAATGGGCAGGTGCATATCCGGCCAGCCCAACTGGGCCAGAACCGAGGTATCGGCCAGCTCAATCAGGGAGTGAACGATGCTCTGGGGGTGGATGAGGATTTCGATGTGGTCATAGTCTAAGCCAAACAGCCAGTGGGCCTCGATCACCTCCAAGCCCTTGTTCATCAGGGTGGCCGAGTCGATGGTGATCTTGCGCCCCATCACCCAGTTGGGGTGTTTGAGGGCATCCGCCAGAGTTGCCCGATCCAGTTGCTCGGCAGGCCAATCGCGAAACGCCCCCCCTGAGGCTGTCAGCCAGATGCGGCGCAGGGATCCCGGCGGCACCCCCTGCAGGCATTGAAAGATGGCCGAATGCTCCGAGTCCACCGGGATGAGCTTGACGCCGTGCTTTTGCACCAGGGGCAGCACCACCGGGCCGCCTGCCACCAGGGTCTCTTTGTTGGCCAGGGCAATGTCCTTGCCGGCGCGGATGGCGGCCAGCGTAGGCAAGAGGCCGGCACAGCCAACGATCCCGGTCACCACCCGCTGGGCCGCGGGGTGAGCCGCCACCTGACACAGCCCCTCCGTGCCCGCCACCAACTCCGGCAGGGGTCGCATCCCGGTCAGCAGCGACCGCAGTTCCGGCAGCAGCTCCTCCCGGCCAACGGCCACAATCTGGGGGCGAAACCGCCACACCTGTTCCGCCAGGAGGGTAACATTGCTGTAGCTACTCAAGCCGACAACCCGAAAGCGATCGGGATACTGGGCCACCAAGTCCAGAGTTTGGGTGCCAATCGAGCCGGTGGAGCCGAGCAAGGTGATAGCCTGCATGGGTGATCCCTTTGCACTGGAGTGTCTGGGTTGCCAAAGAATGGCGGCCTGCCGGCGCGGACTTCCCCTGGCACAGCGTGCCCTGGGCTCCACCTCACAAGGGCTAGACCTGCCTCTCGCCCTTCATATTATCTTTGTCTGTGCTAGGCTGCTCTCCTAAGTTAAGCACCTCCGCGGGGATGCCGCGGTGGCGCTAGGGATCCGCCAAAGGCTAGCCTTTGGCCAACTGAGAGCCCAGCCCCTAAGCAAGCAGGGCTGATA
>NZ_JANSJN010000075.1:4969-6678 GCF_047462555.1 Synechococcus sp. B60.1 | reverse complement strand
AGGACAAATTGAGGGATCCCACTTTGACGACCTCAACGGCAATGGCCTGCGGGATCCGGGAGAGCCGGGGCTGGCCGGCATCACCACCTTTTTGGACTTAAACGGCAATGGTCGCCTCGATGGGGGGGAGCCCAGCACCCTCAGCGATGCCAACGGCAACTTCCGCTTTTCCAACTTGCCCCCTGGCACCTACCGCGTCACCGCCCTTTTGCCCCCAGGGCGGGTGTTTACTGGGCCGCCCTCAGGCTTAGGTCGGATTGTCGGCGGCAGGCCGGCCCAGCCGGGGGCCTTTCCCTGGATGGTGGCCCTGCTGAACGCGGCGGAGCCGGATCCTTTTCAGGCGCAGTTTTGCGCTGGATCCCTGGTTGCTCCGGAGTGGGTGCTCACCGCCGCCCATTGCTTCTTCAATGATCAAGGCCAGCGGGTGGTGAACGCCCGCAGCCTGGATCTGTTGGTGGGAACAACCCGTCTGCAGGTTAGCGCCGGCCAGCGCATTCGCGCTGCGCAAATCGTCATCCACCCCGGCTACAATCCCCAGGTGGGGCAACTGGGGGGGAACGATCTTGCCCTGGTGCGCCTCTCGCGGCCGGTGGCTCTGGCCACCCTGCCCCTGGTGCAGCCCAACCAAACCAGCCTGACTGCCCCCGGCACGTTGGCCACCATTCTGGGTTGGGGGGCCACCTCCCCCCGCGACCTTGACCAAGAACCCAGCGGCTTTGCTCTGGATCTGCAACAGGCCGAAGTTCCCATCGTCGCCAACGAGGTGTGCAACGCGCCCCAGTCTTACAATGGCATCATTTTAGATACCATGCTCTGCGCTGGCTTTCCCCAAGGGGGTGTGGATACCTGTCAGGCCGACAGCGGCGGGCCTTTGCTCGTACCCAGCGGCAGCGGCTTTGCTCTGGCCGGAATCACCAGTTTTGGCAAAGGCTGCGCCCAGCCCAATTTCTACGGAGTGTATACGCGGGTGTCCAGCTTTGCCGGGTTTGTGCAATCGGTAACCGGCACTGCCCCCAGCCCAATGCCAGTTCCAACACCCTCCCCTTCTCCTGCCGTAGGGGCGACGGTCTCTTTGACGGTGAACCTGCGAGAGGGGGAGGTGGTTTCCGGGGTCAACTTCGGCAGCCGCGCCCAATAGGCAGGCCGGAGATGGTTTAGGATAGGGATCCCTGTTGTATCCAAGTCCGTTTTTGTTGATTGACGGAGGAGATGTCTTTCTTATGACTCAAGTGACGATTGGCGAAAACGAAGGGATTGAATCCGCGCTGCGCCGCTTCAAGCGCCAGGTCTCCAAGGCAGGCATTTTGCGGGATCTGCGCAACCATCGCCACTTTGAAACCAACCTGGAAAAGCGCAAGCGCAAAGCGGTAGCCATGCGGCGCAACCGCCGCAAATCGATGGCCTAGTCCTCTTCTCTTCAGTTACGGGATGTGGGTGGGCTAAAGCCCCTCTGCTTTAGTGGGGGAAGGAAGCCAACTTGGGGGCTTTAGCCCTGTTACCATTCTCGCAGCCCAAGGCAGCTACGTGCCTATTACACAGCAGAGTAGCTTGGTAGCCCCGTACTAAGTGCTCCGCGCTGCTAGCACGAGTAGTGCGGGGTGGAAAAGCCTTCGAGCGACTTAAGTCGCTCCCCAATGATGCAGGTCGTTACTATAGCTTTGGGTCGCCACTCAGCAACCATGGACTACGGATGCCAACAGGTTCTGATT
>NZ_JANSJN010000075.1:3665-4869 GCF_047462555.1 Synechococcus sp. B60.1 | reverse complement strand
ATGGACTACGGATGCCAACAGGTTCTGATTCAGGACAGGAAGCTAGTAGCCCTACTGGAGTACCTCTGCCAGCAGTCCAACAAGGTCTACAACTGCGCTTTGTACTACGCTCGCCAAGTCTCTTTCATAGCTGCGGCAGATGGGGCAGGTGGAGCGTAAAGGTTGTCCAGCCGGCGGTGCTGCTCACCTCGATGGATCCCCGCAACTGATCCACCATCTGCTTCACCAAGGCCAAGCCCAGCCCCGTGCCCCCTTCCTTCCAGGGATCCTTGCTGGGAATGCGGTAAAAGCGCTCAAAGATGCGCGTCAGCTCCTCGGCAGGGATCTCTTGGCTGTTGCTGACCTGGATGTGGCTTTGACGATTTTCCGTTTCAATTTGCAAGCGGATGGATCCCTGGGCCGGCGTGTATTTCACGGCATTGTGCAAAAGCTCGCGCAGGATCCTGCTCAACAGCAAGGGATCCGTCGTGAGGTTGCTTTCTAGGGGGACGCTGGCTTGAAAGCTCTGCCCCTTGGCGTGGGCCCGCTCCTCGGTAACGGTCAGCAGATCCCCCAGCAGCTCCCGCCAAGTGAGGGCTTGCACCTGCAGAGCATAGGCCCCCGCCTGCAGGCGCTGCAGATCCAGCAGGTCGTTGATGAGCTCGATTTCCCGCTGGCATTCTCGCTCGGCAATGCTTAGATATTGAGCTCGCTTTTCGGTTGAGGGAGCCATCTGCAGCATCTTCAGAGCCATCTTCAAGCTGGTCAGGGGGGTGCGCAGCTCGTGGCTGACGGTGCTGATAAAGTCATCTTTGAGACGGTTAAGCCGCTCCAGGGCTTGCACCTGCTCTTGGGCAGCTTGGAACAGGCGCGCCTGGCGCAGCCCAATGGCGCATTGGTTGGCCACCTGCTGGATCAGTTGGATCTCCTGGTTGTCAAAAGGACGTGCAGCCGAGCGAAAAATCCACAGATCCCCTAGCACCTGGCCTTTGTCTAGCAAGGGACAAGCCATCACCACCTGGTGGTTTTCTGGAGCCCTCCCTGAGAAGCAAAATAGACAAAGCTGTCCTCTGAGCAGTTGCCGGTGAATGTCGTCGTAGGGCCCTCCCACTAGGGGTAGAGAAACGTTCAGGTGGGAAGCGGAGCGGGGGCAATACTCGTAGCTGATGGTGGAAAGGGTGAGGTCGGCGTTGTAAAGACCGATATCGCAGCCATCGGCATCTAG
>NZ_JANSJN010000075.1:0-3565 GCF_047462555.1 Synechococcus sp. B60.1 | reverse complement strand
ATCCAGGACGGACTCGGCGGCTACAAACCCCCCTATGCCCTCCTGCAACTGGTAGATCATCACCCGATCCACCTGGAGAAACTCTCGCACTTCCGCCGCCGTGGTTTGTAGGAGGGGCTGCAAGTCCAGCTTCTCGCGGATCCGCCGCAGCAGGGATCCCAGAAGTCTTTCTCGATCTGCCTCTTGCAGCAGCAGATCCTGGGCTTCTTTGAGAGGGGTTATATCCACAGCAATGCCGCAAACGGCATAGGGATCCCCTTGCCAATCCCGCAGGGCAAACTTAGTGATCCACTTTTCTTGCTTTTTGCCGTCTCGACAAATGGTGCACTCATAGCTGATGGGAGCGGGAGACTGGATGGCCCTTTGATCTTCCTTGCGGAACTCCAGAGCTTCCTCTGGCGAGAAGAGCTCCGTATCGGCCTTGCCGAGAACTTCTTCTGGGAGTTTACCGTTTTTCTGCAGGTAAGCTTGATTGACCTGTAAGTAGCGGCCCTGCAAATCTTTAACAAAGATGGGAAAAGGGATCCCGTCGAGGATGGCCTTGAGACGGGCCTCGCTCTCTTGCAGGGCCAGCTCTGCCTCTTTTTGCTCGGTGATATCTTCTGTGATGCCGGCAATGCGGATCACTTCTTGCTGTTCATTGAAAATAGGTCGGCAGGAAGTTCGCAACCAGCGCACCCGACCATCTCGATGGAAAATGCGATAGGTAACCGGCTTCTCTCCTCGGATAACTTGAGCTACGGCTTGCAGAACCTGAGGCAGATCTTCGGGGTGGATCCTGTCTTTCCACAGATCCGGCTTCTGGTAAAACTCCTCCGGCGTGTATCCCCAAATCTGTTCACAACGCGGACTTACGTAGGGAAATTGACCAAAATCTGCTGAACTTAGGAAAAAGCTTACAGGAACAACTTCCGCAATTTCCCGGAAGCGGGCTTCGCTTTCCCGCAGCGCCAGTTCCGCCTCTTTTTGCTGGGTAATGTCGCGGGTGCTGCAGACGATTCCTGCCACCGCAGGATCCTGCAAAAGGTCGGTACAGCGGCTCTCTAGCCATACCCAATGGCCATCCGCATGCTGCATTCGATAGATAGAGCTGAGCGTTTCGCCAGGTCGAGCCTTGAGTTGTTCAAGAGCACAAGCAACAATCTCCTGATCTTCTGGGTGAACCCAATCCAAAGGTATAGGTTCTCCCTCCTTAGGACAACGACCTAAAATTTTCTCAGCAACCGGGCAATTCAAGGGATAGACCAAGCCTTGGGCATCGATCCGGCACAAAATGTCGTGGCTGTTGTTGAGAAAGGCGCAAAAGCGCTCCTGTTGTTCTTGCACCTGTTGTTCCAGCCGCTTTTGCTCCGTAATGTCCAAGGCAATGCCGAGGCACCCCAAACCTTTGGACTCATCCTGCAGCTTCACGGCCAGGCGATAGACATAGCGCTCTTGGCCTTGAATGATTTCCTTGCCCTCCACTTGGGAAATCCCTTGCGGCTCTAGGTCGGCTAGAGCTTGGGAAGTGAACTCCAGCCACTGGGGGTACTGCTGAGCCATCTCTTGCAGGGAAGTGCCCAGCAGGTCGCCAAACCAGGCACGGTCGGTGGCATTTTGCAAAATCAGCACCCCCTGGGGATCCCTGGCCCATATGGCTGCCGGCAGGGCGTCCAAGAGGGCTTGCAATTGGGCTTCCCGCAGCCGCAGATTCTCTTCCAGTTGCTTTTGCTTGGTGATGTCTCGGCCCATCCCGCGAATAAACTGCAGCCGGCCTCGCCGGTCGAAGATGCCCTGGTTGATCCACTCAAGCCACCGCACCTGTCCCGCCGCGTCCACCATCCTAACAACCCTCGTGAAGGTGGGCTGCTGAGGGGTGAGCTGGGCTATCTGCTGCCGCACCTGCTCTTGCTCCTCTGGCAACAAGGCCTCGATCCAGCGCCGGCCCCGCCAATCGCCCAAAACCCTCTGATGGACTTCGTTGCACTCCAGCAACGTCGTATCGGGCCGCGCCAGGGTGACGATGTCGGGAAAACCAACCTGGGCCTGATGCAGCCGTCGCCTTTGCCAGAAGACAAGCGCCAGGAAAGAGGCTGCCCACAAAAGCAGCCACGGCCAGTTGCGCAAAGCATCCCTGACGACTAGGCTAACGGTTTCTAGAGTCTCCTCAGGAATAGTCATGACGGCTTAGCATTGCCGAAATTCTGTTCTGTGAAGGTTCGCAAAAGCACCTATCCAAATTCACACCCATTCTCGACAGCTTGCCAAGGATTGCCAAGTACTACAATCAACAGCTTATGAGGAAACCTCACGGGTTCATATAGGCCTGAATCCAGCCTGCCAGCCGCTGCGCCAAGGCAAGGGCTTCCGGCTCGCCTTTTTTGATCGCCGATTGGCTACTGAAACAAGCGATCACTTCTTCAAGCTCTTGTTCAAAAACCTGGGGACGGAGCTGCAACCGCACCTGAGCTTGTATCTGAAAGCTTTCCTGTGCTTCTTTATCCAAGATCTCTTGTCCCAGCCGCTGCAGCCGCACCCCTTGCAATTGGGCGAGAGGATAAGAGAAGACCTGCTGCCGCCAGATCCCCCAAGGGCCACCCAGCCGGGTCAGGGTCACCCGCTGCCGCTCCCGATCCACACTCAAGATCTGCCCCAGCCCCCAAGGGATCCCAATCCCCAGGCCCGCTGCTACAGCCAGTAGCCCCAGCAGAGGGGAAGGCTGCCAGAGCTGGGATCCCAGCGCCAACAACCCCAGCCCCGCCCCCACCCGCCAGGCCAGTTGCTCAGGGGTAAACCTTTGCAGGGCAATCCGCAGCCGCCTGGGGGTGCGCTCCAGAACTTGCAGGTGAACCAGCGCCATGGAAGGGGATCCCGTTTTTGGGGCCAGTTTACCAGGTGCCGCGGAACCCTGGAGGGTTTTGTTGCTAGGTTCGCAAAAAACTAAAACTCAGGTTCGGCAAAAAACTCCGACAAATCCAAGGCAAACCCAGGGATCACCTCTTCGCCTTCTAGGATGTCGCCTGGCCGCTTCAGTGCTGTGGGCTCAGGCTGACGGTAAACCAAAACATACTTTTCTTCGGGATGAATAAGCCAAACAAGGCGGGATCCGTTCTCAAAATAATCGACGATCTTGTTGTGGATCTCTCCTACAGTGTTGTCATCAGAGAGAACTTCCACAACCAAATCTGGGGATCCCTCGATATAACCCTTGGGGATCCCGCCAAGGGATCGCAGCCGCTCTTTGGAGAAGAAAGAACAATCTGGGGAGCGGCGATTGCCGGATTTCATTTTAAACGAAGTGTCGGAATCGAAGACAACACCCATTTTTTGGGCTCTAACATAGGCAGTCAGGAAAAAACTGATTAAACTAACGTAGTAGCCATGTCTTGCACCCGCTGAGCCCATCGCAATTAATTTTCCATTTACAACTTCGTAGCGATTGCCATCATCGGGCAGAGCCATAAACTCTTCATCAGTCCAAATCTTCCCAGAAGCTGTTGCAGAGCTTTCGGTAGGTTCCTTTGCTAGCCTTTCCAGAGCTTCAATCATGGTAGCCCTCTCAGATAGCTAAAACAACTAAGGGATC
>NZ_JANSJN010000074.1:0-14003 GCF_047462555.1 Synechococcus sp. B60.1 | reverse complement strand
CTTCGACCGACCCCCTCGCAAATGGGTCTTGCATTCCTTGCCCCGCTTGGGTTTAATAGGGGTAGTGTTCCCCCTTCGGGGGGATCCCTAGAAATTGGAAACTAGACGGGGATCCCCAAATCTGCTAGCGCGAAGCAGATGTTCCCCCTTCGGGGGGATCCCTAGAAATTGGAAACAAGGTATAGGTGTAATTGTTTGAGAGTTTGCATATTTGTGTTCCCCCTTCGGGGGGATCCCTAGAAATTGGAAACTTCTTCGCAAGGGCAGCCGCCAGTTTCCGCTCTTGCTTTGTAGGTTCCCCCTTCGGGGGGATCCCTAGAAATTGGAAACGTGATCGCGTGAATATCGTGGTCACCGGCTCCACCGGTAGTTCCCCCTTCGGGGGGATCCCTAGAAATTGGAAACGTCCCGTTCTAAGCCCCGGCCCAGCGCAAGCCCACGCGTTCCCCCTTCGGGGGGATCCCTAGAAATTGGAAACGAGACCAGCACCTTGGGCAGGTCGGCGCTGGTATAGAGTTCCCCCTTCGGGGGGATCCCTAGAAATTGGAAACCGCCCGCAGCGAGTACCACCCCCTCAGGTTGCGGGTGTTGAGTTCCCCCTTCGGGGGGATCCCTAGAAATTGGAAACCGACAACAACGGCGTTCTCCAGATCCAGGTAGACAACACCCGGGGTTCCCCCTTCGGGGGGATCCCTAGAAATTGGAAACTTTTCTGTCGCTCCCTTCGACAGAGAAGAACAACACCGTTCCCCCTTCGGGGGGATCCCTAGAAATTGGAAACAACAAGTAGCAGACCGTTTCCTTCTCTGTAAGAAAACGGTTTGTTCCCCCTTCGGGGGGATCCCTAGAAATTGGAAACGTTAGCGTCTTCGACGACGCCAACTTCTATCAACTGTTCCCCCTTCGGGGGGATCCCTAGAAATTGGAAACGGTTGGAATGAGGTATCCGAAACCACCGCTGTCATCGAGTTCCCCCTTCGGGGGGATCCCTAGAAATTGGAAACTTGCTGTACCCCGGGCTGAGGGGATGGCAATAACTTGCCTTGTTCCCCCTTCGGGGGGATCCCTAGAAATTGGAAACGGAAATCTGGCCTGAGTATGAGGCGCGGAAGAACGAGTGTTCCCCCTTCGGGGGGATCCCTAGAAATTGGAAACTGACAACCTTGAGGTCGCCGCCGAACTCGTTCTTCCGCGGTTCCCCCTTCGGGGGGATCCCTAGAAATTGGAAACATACTGTCCCGGTCTGGACATAGCGGAGAGTTCTGAGGGTTCCCCCTTCGGGGGGATCCCTAGAAATTGGAAACCTGATAGCCCGGCTCACCCGGGCCGAAGATGGGGTCTACTCGTTCCCCCTTCGGGGGGATCCCTAGAAATTGGAAACCCGCCACACGGCCCACGTGGACCCCAACGAGCAGCTGTTCCCCCTTCGGGGGGATCCCTAGAAATTGGAAACACGGTTTCGAGTGCTTGGAGCACATCGAGTTGCCGCCAGGTTCCCCCTTCGGGGGGATCCCTAGAAATTGGAAACTCGAAGTTCAAGCAGCAGGGCTCGAGGCCGAAATGGTGGTTCCCCCTTCGGGGGGATCCCTAGAAATTGGAAACACTGGCTACGCTCCCGCAGCCAGCTCCACCACTCCCGGTGGGGCAAGGCGTTCCCCCTTCGGGGGGATCCCTAGAAATTGGAAACCTGCAGGGCGAACGCGACTTCGCGCTCTGCCTGCTCCACCGTTCCCCCTTCGGGGGGATCCCTAGAAATTGGAAACCGTTTCGAGCGCCTCATGGGCATTTGAGTCTATCCGTAGGTTCCCCCTTCGGGGGGATCCCTAGAAATTGGAAACAGCTCAGAATAGTCACTCGTCCACTCGGCTTCGTCGTTCCCCCTTCGGGGGGATCCCTAGAAATTGGAAACGTTTGTAACCAGATGGCAGATTTCCCCGAGTCCGAAATGGTTCCCCCTTCGGGGGGATCCCTAGAAATTGGAAACTGCTGGTGGTTCGTCTGTACACCGAGGATGGCCGTCCGTCGGTAGTTCCCCCTTCGGGGGGATCCCTAGAAATTGGAAACGCTCCGCCTTTGCTTTGGACTTCGTGAACATTTGATGTTCCCCCTTCGGGGGGATCCCTAGAAATTGGAAACTCCGATGACGGCGGCCCCCACTTTGACGTGGGGCTTCTGCAAGTTCCCCCTTCGGGGGGATCCCTAGAAATTGGAAACGTAAAGCGGCTGATCCGCGAACGACGGGTCTTCCCCGTTTGTTCCCCCTTCGGGGGGATCCCTGGAAATTGGAAACAAGGAAGGGAAAGTTCCCGCAACGTTTTGGTTTGGGGTTCCCCTTCGGGGGGATCCCTAGAAATTGGAAACTATGGGGTAAGCCAACACAAGCGTACGTCATTGTCCTTCTCCTGGTTCCCCTTCGGGGGGATCCCTAGAAATTGGAAACTGCATGAGCAGCACTTCGGCTGCTTCCGCATTGAGTAGGGGTTCCCCTTCGGGGGGATCCCTAGAAATTGGAAACTAGTTGCGTGCCGCTTCTACAGCTTCACGCAACTTCTGTAAGGTTCCCCTTCGGGGGGATCCCTAGAAATTGGAAACTCTCCATCAACAATGTAGGTTGCTCTAGAGCCGTAAATGTTGGTTCCCCTTCGGGGGGATCCCTAGAAATTGGAAAAGAAAAGGCGGCTACGGAACTCCGAGTAGATCTCGGCATAAGCCTTGACCCACTCGGAATCCGGCTGGATGAGGCGTTCCACCTGTACCAAGCGATCGGCAGCCTGCTGCACTGAACAGCACCAATAGGCTGAGGCGGCCAGGATGGCTGCCCCTACCGCCGGCTCCGGGTGCCTGACCACTGCCAGGGGGCGAGCGAGGATGCTGGCGCGCAGGCGCAGCCAGAGGGGGCTTTTGCAGCCGCCGCCAGTGGTTAACAGCGGCTCTTGCACCGGGATCCCGTGGGCCGCCAAGGTCTCCAGCCCTAGCCGCTCCACCATTGCTACCCCTTCCAAAAGAGCTGCATAAAAGCGAAGGGATCCCACTTCCGCCTGGGGCAAGAAGCCGGCAAATTCGCTATCCAGGATGGGAAAACGCTCGCCGGGCCGGCAGAGAGGATAGCTGACTAGGCCCGTGGGCAGATGGACCTCCGCCTGCTGATCCAAGGCAGCAAAGTCGCCGCCGGGAAAGAAGTGGGGCAGGACGCCGCCGCCGCAGAAGGAGGCTGCCCCCGGCCACCAACCGGTTCGGTCGGGGTGCAGATGAGAATAGATACTCGGCGTTTGCACAGGGTCAGGGCTGTTGGCCTTGAAGATAAGAGTTGTGCCCAGGCTGGTGGAAACCTGCCCCAAGCGAGTAGCCCCTGCAGCCAATTGCCCAGCACAGCCATCGGTGATCCCGGCAGCAATCAGCACCTCTGATCCCAGCTCCCACTCAGGCCGCACCGTTCCCAGAACTGTTCCTGGCGCCACCACCTCAGGAAAGCGCTTGGGATCAAGGCCCTGTTGGGAGAGCCACTCCCGCGGCCAGGTGTAGGTTTCTAGGTCAAAGCCACTTTTCAGGGCATGGGTGTGATCAGTTACCCGCTGGCGGCCCCCCAGTTGGCTTAGGAGAAAGTCCGCCGGATGGGCCAGGTAGCTTTCTCGGTATTGGTCGGGATGGGCTTCTGCCCACCACAGCCAGCGGCTAAGCCCCCAACTGGCAGGGATCCCCAAGCGCTGAGCCTGGGCCTGGCCCCGCCGGTCGGAATACAGCCAGGCCTGATCCAGCGGCATGCCCCGTCCGTCCACCGGCAGCACTGTACCCGAGGTGCTGCAGGCACTGAGGGCAACAATCGCGTAGCGATCCCCCAGTTGAGCTTTGAGGTGGCCCAGCAGCGCCTTCAGGGTGCGCAGCCAGCGGCCTGGATTGGTTTCTGGGGGATCCCAGGAGCGCTCGCTTTTGCCCACTATCTCCCCTGCTTCCGAGAGAGCTACCAGCCGCATCCCCGAAGTGCCCAGGTCGATCCCAAGAAACACAGGGGCCATAGAGCCTTCCTCAAAATTGGCTAAGCTGGCCTTAAACGCGGTAAAACCCTAAAAATCTCGGCTGCTGCGGGCCAAAGCCTCTTGGATATTGAGATCCAAATCCTTCACCGACTCCAGCACCGAGCGCGTAATTAGCTTGCCCGCCTGCACCAAAACGGCGCCAGTTATCGGGTGCAAAAGGGGCTGCTCCGCCCGCCGCCCAATCAACACCTCGATATCCTTAAAGGCATTGATGTACATCCCCACCGGCAATTCCACCACCACCCCTTCCCCCAGAACTCGCGCCTGGCAGGCTAGGCGGGAATTGGGCTGACGGCTGGTGATCACCTCCAGGGTACGCTGCTCCCGCGGGGTCATGGGTGAGAGCGATTCCATCCCTTCTTTTACGTACACATGGCAGGTGGCGCAGAGGCCGCGCCCGCCGCACTCTTTTAACACGTTCAGCTCTTCCTGCAGCAGCACCGAGAGCAAGTTGCTGTTGGTGGCCACTTCCGACACTTGGGCAATGGGATCCAACCGCACGCGCTTAACCATAGTCCCTCCTCCGTTACGTCTCTTAACGCTAGCTTGCCTACAAGTAGGAAGGGGCTGCCATCTGCCTTTTGCCTGTATCCTTTTCTACTTCTGTTGGCAGGTCGAGCGGAGGAGGAGCAAGCTGGACAGGCTAGAGTGGATCCTGCCCCTGGCTTAGAGTCTTCTGGGGTTCGATCCCAGGTTCTGCTGGTATGAGTTCTCCAATCATCCAGTGGTATCCCGGCCACGTGGCCAAGGCCATTGGCCAATTGCGGGAACAACTGCAGCGGGTGGATGTGGTCATTGAGGTTTTGGACGCGCGGATCCCGCTGGCCAGTCGCCATCCCGATCTAGACAAGTGGCTGGGGCACAAGCCGCGCCTTTTGGCGCTTAACCGAGCCGATGCCATCGAGGCCAGGGATCTCAGAGCTTGGCAGGAGTATTTTTCCCAGCAAGGGATCCCTGTCTATCCCACCAATGGCCAATCGGGAGAGGGGGTGCCTCGCCTCAAGCAAGCCATCTTACAGCTGGGGCAGTCGGTAAACGAGCGGCGCCAGCAGCGGGGCATGCGACCGCGGGCCATCCGGGCAGTGGTGGTGGGCTTTCCCAATGTGGGCAAGTCTGCCCTCCTGAATCGACTTTTGGGACGGCGGGCCGCCGAGAGTGCCGCGCGCCCTGGGGTAACCCGGCAACTGCAGTGGGTGCGGCTGGGAGGGGAGCTGGATTTGCTGGACTCACCGGGCATCCTCCCGCCTTCGCTGCCGGATCAACGGGCAGCCACGCTGCTGGCCATCTGCGATGACATCGGCGCAGCCGCCTACGACCCTGAGGGCGTGGCGGCCTACTTCGTGGAACAACTGCTGCAGGTGCAGCCCCAGGCCCAAGTCCTCCTGCAACGGCGCTACGGCTGGCCCGACCCGATCCCTCCTGGCAGCGTAGCCATCCAGGAGCTGGCCCAACGGCGCTACCGAGGCGATACCGAGCGAGCAGCAAGGCAAATTCTCAACGACTATCGCAAGGGTTGGCTAGGGCCTCTAGCTTTGCAACTCCCTCCCACCTCCTAGCACTCTGGCAGGAGGCTAGCTCCACCAGATCTTAGTATGTATATCTTGCTACGGAATGCTGTAGGGTAAGTGATAGGATGGGTGTAGAACGTTAACTCCAATTAGCTTTTTCCCCACGGTTAGGGGCGGGCTTAGCATCAATAGCCCGTCTTTGCTGCATTTTTTCGCAGCTTTTTCCCTTAACCTGCCTGCAGCCAGGTCGAGGATAAGCTGTAAGGAACTTCGGTGATCGATACTATAGGTAGCAGTTAAACCATCCTTCTTGTCAGGTTCCCATGGGTCAGCCTGCTGTGGCCACCAGTTTAGAAGGAGGCTTTGACCTAAATAGCCTTGATTTTGAGGTGCCGGGATGGCTGCGGGCTTTGCTTTCAGGCGCTGAAGATCTCGGCGATGGGCTGCGATCCTACACGGCCGAAGAGGCAGATTTGCTGCGCCGAGCCTTCGAGTTTGCCTACTGCTTGCACAAGGGCCAAAAGCGGAAATCAGGGGATCCCTACATCGCCCACCCAGTGGCCGTGGCCAGCCTGCTGCGGGAGCTGGGGGGCGATGCCGTTACTGTAGCTGCTGGCCTTCTGCACGATGTTGTGGAAGATACGGAAGTTACCCTGGAGGCCCTAGAGGCCGAGTTTGGCCCTGAGGTTCGCCTGCTGGTGGAGGGGGTAACCAAGCTTTCTAAGTTTAATTTCTCCAGCAAAACAGAGCAGCAAGCGGAAAACTTCCGCCGCATGTTTGTGGCCATGGCCAAAGACATTCGGGTCATTGTGGTCAAGCTGGCGGATCGCCTGCACAACATGCGCACGCTGCAATATCTACCCCCCCACAAGCAAAAACAGATTGCAGCCGAAACTATGGAGATCTTTGCGCCTCTAGCCAACCGGCTGGGGATCTGGCATTTCAAGTGGGAACTGGAAGACTTGGCCTTTAAGTACCTGGACCACGAAGCCTATCGCCAGATCCAAGAGCTGGTCAACGCCAAGCGCAGTGAGCGAGAGGCAGAGATCCAAGCGTTTATTGAAGAGCTGCGCAAGCACCTCATTCAAGCGGGGCTAGAGCACTTTGAGATTAGCGGGCGGCCCAAGCACCTGTACGGCATCTACCGCAAGATGCAGCAGCAGCGCAAGGAATTTCACGAGATCTACGATCTCCTGGCGGTGCGGGTTATCGTGCAAACCGTGAGTGAATGCTACCGGGTGCTGGCGGTTGTTCACAACTGTTTCCGCCCCATTCCAGGTCGTTTCAAAGACTACATTGGTCTCCCCAAGGCCAACCGCTACCAATCTTTGCATACGGCTGTGATTGGCCTACAGGGCCGACCGGTGGAAGTGCAGATCCGCACCGAAGAGATGCACCGTGTGGCGGAATACGGCATTGCCGCCCACTGGAAGTACAAAGAAGCCGGCAGCACCCCCGTAAAGCCCGAGGAAGAGCGCTTTACCTGGCTGCGGCAACTGTTGGAGTGGCAAAACGACCTCAAGGACGACAAAGAATACCTGGACACCATTCGCGAGAACCTATTTGAGAGCGAGGTTTACGTCTTCACGCCCAAAGGAGACTTGCTGGCCCTGCCCCAGGGATCCTGCCCGGTGGACTTTGCCTATCGCATTCACTCCGAAATTGGGGATCACTGCGCTGGGGCGCGGGTAAACAACAAGATTGTGCCTTTGGATACCCGCCTGCGCAACGGCGACATTGTGCAGATCATCACCCACAAAAATGCCCACCCCAGCCTGGACTGGATTAATTTTGTCGCCACCAGTTCAGCCCGCAACCGCATTCGCCAGTGGTTTAAGCGCTCCAATCGCGAGCAAAATATTGCCCGCGGCCGGCAGTTGCTGGAGCGGGAGCTGGGCAAAACGGGGTTCGATGCGCTGCTCAAGTCAGAGCGCATGCAAAAGGTTGCCGAGAAGCTCAACTATAGCAGCGTGGAGGATTTGCTGGCGGCGCTGGGCTATGGAGAGGTAACCCCCACACAGGTAATCCATCGACTGCAGGAGGTAAGCAAGCCAGCCGTCTCTCCCCCACCCGAGGAGGGATCCCTTGAGAAAGCCAAGCTGCTGCTGCCGCGGGCCGATGGGGGCCGAGGTTCTAGCCGATCCCAATCTCCCATCCTAGGGGTGGAGGGCCTGAAGCACCAGTTGGCCAAATGCTGCAACCCGCTGCCAGGGGATCCCATCCTGGGCGTGGTCACCCGCTTCAAGGGCATCACCATTCATCATCGCGACTGTCCGCGGGTGGCTCAAGTTCCGGGCGATCGACTCGTGCCAGTGCGCTGGAATGAGGAGCAACTGCGGCAGAGCACCCAGATCTACCCCGTGGAACTGCGCCTGGAGGTCATTGACCGCGTTGGCGTGCTGCGGGACATCCTCTCCCGTCTCTCGGATCAAAGCATCAATGTGCGCAATGCTAGGGTGCAGACTTTTGCCAACCGCACAGCCTTAATCGATCTCTGTATTGATGTGCGGGACAAAAAACAGCTCGACCAAGTTCAGAGTCAATTGCGCCAGCTCTCGGATGTGCTGGTGTTGCGCTCCCGCCACTACCAGAACGGATCCCGCTGAAGAACTTCTAGGTTCTTTTTTTCGCTGGTTAGAGAGGAGGCGCCCATATTAGGATGATTGGGATGGGTAACCAATCTGAGCGGAGGATCCCGGTATGTCAGCAGCACGAGGTGGGCATTTTGCCCAATTAGGACAGCGGCTCTCTGGGGTGTTGTTACTGCTCTGTGTTTGCCTCAGCTTGCTCACCAGTGCCTGCTCCGCAGGCTCCAACCTGCGCGCCTACAGGGATCCTGGCGGGGCCTTTGCTTTTGCCTATCCCAACGGCATGGTGGCGGTGAACTTGGGGCCAGGGAAAGGGCCAGCGGTGCTTCTGCGCGACTTGGTGTACGAGACGGAGAACGTCAGCCTGATGATCGCCCCCTTTGACAAGGGAGAGACGATCGCCGACCTGGGTGGCCCGGATGAGGTGGGGCAATTGGTGGCGGAGAAGATCATCGCCCCCGCCGGATCCGGTCGCTCGACCCAGTTGTTGGCCGCCGAAGCTTTTGAGCGGCAAGGCCAGCCTTACTACCTGTTTGAATACCAAACTGACCTAGGATCCCAGCTCCGCCACGAGATAGTGACGGTAACCGTGCGCCACCATCGCCTCTATACTCTGACGGCCTCCACCCGAGAATCCCGCTGGCCCCAGGTGCAGGCCGCCTTCAGGAATGTGGGCCGTTCTCTGAATGTTTCCTGAAGCTTTTCCTTAGAAGATTTTCTCAAGGGGTTGAACCGGGCGGGGTGGACTTGGGCAAGTTAAAGCTGAGCCTTCCCGATGGAGTTGCCTGCCGATCCCGGCTGAGGCATCTGGTGCTAAAACGTTAATGTTTTAAACCTGCAGAGATGGACTCCTATCCCCCTTCTCTATGACCGTATACGTGGTTCAGATCAGTGACCTGCATCTGTTTGCCAAACCGCACCAGCGACTGCTGGGGGTGGACACGGAAACCTCTTTTCTGCAGGTGCAAAAGGCGATTGCCGCCTTGGATCCCTTGCCCGATCTGCTGCTGCTCACTGGGGATCTCGCCCAAGATGGCAGCGCCGCCGCCTACGCCCGTTTGCGAGAGCATCTGCAGGCTCTTCCCATCGACACCTATTGGCTGGCGGGGAACCACGATCGCCTTCATAACATGAACTCAGAGCTCCGCGCCGAGCGAGTACACGGGGAGAAAAGCTTCAGTCGAGAGAACTGGAGCTTCATTTTATTGAACTCTCTGGTGCCGGGCAAAGACAGCGGCTACCTAACGGATCGCACCTTGCTGTGGCTCCGCCAAGAGCTACAGCGCAGCCAGGCTGCCCAGAACCATGTTCTCTTGGCCCTGCATCACCCCCCTTTTTCGGTAGGTTCCGATTGGCTGGATCAAAGCGCCCTGCAGCAGCCAGAGCGGCTGTTTCAGGTCTTGGACGAGTTCGACCACATCCGCTTGGTGATCTTTGGCCACATTCATCAAGAGCTGCACTGCCGCCGCCAGGGGGTTGATTACTTGGCCTGCCCCTCCACCTGTGTGCAATTTTGCCCCAAGAGCTCTCGGTTTAGCCTGGACGTGATCCCTCCGGCCCTAAGGCAGATATGGCTGGAGCCGGATGGCAGCTTCAAAACCCAGGTGCAGCGGGTGGAAGCCGCCTTGCAAACGCCCAACCTAGCCCTGAAAGGGTACTGAGCGGCCATCCCTGGAAAACCCCTCCAAGCTACCCTAGCTTCTCAGCGGGCAGAAGTCTGCCCGGACTATTTGTCGCCATTCCTTGCGAGGCAATGGAGAGAACGCTGGCAGAAATTAATCGGCGCATTGCCCAAGGCCAGGTGCGGGTGTGGACGGCCCTAGAGGCCAAAGCCAAGCTGGCCACCCTGGGCATTGAGCAGGCTTTTGAGCAGGTGGATGTGGTAACCACCGGTACCTTTGAGCCAATGGAGTCGTCAGGGGCAATCCTCAACCTGGGCCATACGGATCCGCCCATTAAGATTCGCCAAGCCTGGTTGAACGGGGTGCCAGCCTATGCCGGCTTTGGGGCTGTCGATCTCTACATTGGGGCGGCCCAGCCCGGTGAGCAAGCCGAGCACCCCTATGGAGGCGGCCACGTCATCGCCGATCTGGTGGCCGGCAAGCGGGTGCACCTGCGGGCCATTGGCCAGGTAACCGACTGCTATCCCCGCGCCGACTACGAGACCACTCTGACGCGGGATCAGCTGAACCAGTTCTACTTGTTCAACCCTCGCAACGCTTACCAAAACTTCATTGTCGGCGTCAACGGTGGGGATCGGCCCTTGTACACCTATTTGGGCCTGTTGGAACCCAACCTGGGCAATGCCGTCTATTCCAACCCAGGTGAGCTCTCCCCCCTCCTCAACGACCCCCTCCTGCGCCGGGTGGGGATCGGCAGCCGCATCTTCCTAGGAGGGGGCACCGGCTATGTAGCTTGGGAAGGCACCCAACACTTCCCGCGGCAAAAACGGCTGCCCAACCAAACCCCCATTGGCCCAGCAGCCACCTTGGCCCTCATTGGTGACGCCAAACAGATGCAAGCGGAATGGGTGCGGGGCTGCTACTTCCGCAACTACGGCCCCAGCTTGATGTTGGGGGTGGGGATCCCCATCCCCATCCTCTCCCCTGCCGATCTGGAGTCCATTGCTGTCCGGGATGAGGAACTGGTGGCGCCGGTGATCGACTTTTCTATCCCCCGGCGGGTGCGGCCCACCTTTGGCCTGGTGAGCTATGCCCAGCTCAAATCCGGCCACATCACCCTCAACGGCCGCAAGGTGCGCACTGCTCCCCTGGCCAGCCTGCGCCGCTCAATGCAAGTTGCCGAGATCCTCAAACAGTGGATTGTCAGCGGCCAGTTTACTCTCACCCAGCCGGTTGCCCCTCTGCCCCTAGATCGGGAGTTGCTCGCCCAGAACCCTCATTCATAAAGGGCTCCCCATCTCCAAGACTGGCCATTGGATCCGAATCCCTTGCAAGGGGTTGTCTTCCAGGGAGTTGCCGCTACCATTACGCCCTAGGGGAGAAGGGGATCGCAAGGGGGAGAAGATGAGGTTCCGGCGTATTGCTTTTGGCTCGGCAGTGTTGGGATGGCTCCTGGCCCTGCCCGTCCTTCCTGGCCACGGATCGGGGGAGCGGCGAGTGGTGCCCGACACCCCCTTCTACTTCGACAACCACTATTTCGATCGCTACCCCGCGGCAGTGGTGGTGAGGGTGGTGAATGGCGACACGCTGGTGGTGCAAATCGAAGGGGAGCAGAAACTGCGCCTAATCCGCTTGGCCGGCATCCAGGGCCTCCGCCCAGAGGAGGATCCCTTTTATCAGCAAGCTACTGAGCTGATGCGCGAGCGCATCCTCCGCCGCACCGTCAAGCTGGAAGGGGATAAGCTGCTGCGCAACGTCGATGCCACCGGCCTGGTGGAGGCCTACGTCTGGTTGGAGGGCCAGCAGATGAACGCCATGCTCGTGCGCAACGGCCTGGCCCGCATCATCCCCTACAGCCACAACATCAAATACGACAGCTACTTCCGCGGCCTGGAAAAGAAAGCTCGCCAAGAGCGCCTTGGCATTTGGAGCCGTCTCTGATGTCTTGGATAGCTCTAGACTGGACTTACCGAGCGCTCAGATACCCCTGCTTTGAGGGTCAAATCCACTCCAGCTTCCCAGGATCCCAATCGCTGGGTGAGGCGGTTGCCTTTGGTAACCGGCCTTTTGGGCAGCACCCTCCTGGTCATTAACCGGCTGGCGTTTACGCCGGAGTTGCTGGCCAGCCAGTCCCGCTCTGATGCCTTAGGGATCCTCCTCAGCGCCATTCTGATCTTGACCGGCCTGCTGTGGCAGCAGATCCAGCCCCGTCCCCCCCAGGCATCTACCCTACAGGGGAGTCCAGGCTGTGACTGGGATCCGGATCTTTCCGAGAGGGAAAAACTGGAGCTGGCCTGGGCCTCCCACACGCTCCTTAGCACCACTGCTGCCCGCACAGTAGTGATCTGGGTGGAGGGGCGCACCCTCCTGCAGCGGGGGATCCTGGCCAGCCCCGGCCAGTTGCCCTCCATCCGGCCCCAGAGCGTCTTGCAGCGGGTGTTGCAGACCGGACGGCCCGTCTATCTGGTGGATTTGAAACTGTTCCCGGCCCGCGCCGAGTTCGAGGGCCTGCTGCCCCCCGGATCCCAGGCGGTTCTCTGCCAGCCCATTGGCCAAAAGGGATGCCTCATCTTGGGCAGCGACACCCCCCGCAGCTTCAGCCGCCAGGAGCAAGCCTGGATTGCCGCCATTGCCGACAAACTAGAAACCCTGTTTGCCTAGCTCCCCTCTCCCTTTGGGAGAGGGGCTGGGGGTGAGGGGGAGGCTAAGCAGCGCTCTCCAGGCTCACCTGAAACACCTCGCTAAAGGCCTTCTCGACCTTGTAGCCGGAGTCAATGGTTTCCAGAGGATCCTTGCGCAGGCGGTGGCGCAAACACAAGCTGATGACCCGGCGAATATCGGCAACAGTCACTTCAGTACGCCCTTCCAGAGCTGCCAGCGCTTTGGCCGCGCGGTTGGTGACGATATCTCCCCGCAGCCCGTCTATTTCCAAAGCTGCACACACCCCAGAGATCTTCAGGCGCAAGTCGGGATCCACCCCCACAGCGGGCAACAGGTGTTGTGCTTTTTCAATCCGTTCCCGCAGGCGTTGCTGGGCCTCGGCGTATTTGGCCAAGAAGGCCTGGGGATCGGTGTCGAACTGGCTACGCTCTTCGACGATCTGTACCCGCAGGGCCGGATCCCGCACCGTTTCGATGCGCACGAACATGCCGAAGCGATCCAAGAGTTGGGGCCGCAATTCTCCCTCTTCGGGGTTGCCGGATCCCACCAGGACAAAGCGGGCCGGGTGGCGAATGGAAATGCCTTCCCGCTCGACTGTGTTCCAGCCGGAGGCCGCCGCATCCAGCAAGACATCCACCAAGTGGTCGTCCAGAAGGTTCACCTCATCCACGTAGAGGATGCCGCGGTTGGCTTTGGCCAACAGCCCCGGCTCAAAGGCCTTCACCCCCTGGGAGAGAGCGCGCTCGATGTCGAGAGTGCCGCAGACCCGGTCTTCCGTGGCCCCCAAGGGCAGATCCACCATCGGCACCTGGATCCAGGTGGTTTCTAGGGTTTCTCCCGCCTGCAGTCGCTCCCACACCTGGTCGCTCATCAGATCCCGCTGCCGCGGGTGGCTGTTGAAGGGATCCCCTTTGACGACCTCGATCTGGGGCAGGAGATCGGCTAAGGCGCGGATGGTGGTGGATTTGCCCGTGCCCCGATCCCCCATGATCAGCACGCCGCCGATGCGGGGATCGATGACGTTGAGGAGCAGAGCCAATTTCATCTCCTCTTGGCCGACAATGGCGGTGAACGGGAAAACCGGGCGACGTTCCAAGTTCATAGAGGCAACAACGAGCATCTACCCCATTATCCCAAAGGCTCTTCCCTTTCGGGCTGTTTGATGATCCAACAGGAACCTCAAGGCCGCTTTTGGGTCAAATAGAGAAGCAAGCTCTGGGATCCCTGGCTTTGCGTGGGGAAGACCAGATAGCATCAGAGCCTGCACGGTTGGCTGGGAGTGGGTTGAATCTGGGTAACAGCGAAAGCTACACCAAAAGAAAGGGGCTCCCAAAAGCGCCGGCAACCCCAGAGAGAGTTCGTTATTGGGTGGGGAGATAGCAGCAGTGTCACGTCAAGCAAGTCGGAGACGGTGGACGGCATTCTCGATGCCAAACGTGGCCCAAAAAGGGCTGGTGGGCCTGATCTGGGTCTGCACCTCGATCCCGGTATTGACCGTTTCTCTGGCCGTAGCCCAAACTGCCGCTACCTCTCTGGTTTTGACCGATGAACAGGTCGCCAAGTATGCCCGCATCGTCCTGGAGATGGAGC
>NZ_JANSJN010000073.1:0-14437 GCF_047462555.1 Synechococcus sp. B60.1 | reverse complement strand
AGCGCCGCCGACCCCGAAGGGATCCTCCCCGAGCAGGAGTTTGTGGCCCGCGTGGATCCCCGTACCCAGCTTCGCGTCAACCAATGGGCAGAAGTGGTCTTCGACATGGATCGCTTCCACCTCTTTGACCCGCAAACCGAGGAGCGGCTGGAATAAACAAGAGGCGCTGTCAAGCTAAAGATTGGCTACCATAGGCTCCAGAGAAAAAGGGATCTCTATGCCGGAGCAATCTGCCTCGAAGTTGGTGCAGGCGCAGTTCGACGAATTTCCCTATCCCAACGTTCCCATTGAGCAGACGGTTACAGATACCTTTGCCCTGTTTGCCAACAGCTACACCACCGCCTGCTACGTGCGGGAGCGCAAGGTGGTTAAACCTGAGGGCAAAGTAATGCTCAACGCCGGCTGCGGCTCCGGCTGGGAAACCCTGGTTCTGGCCACGGCCAACCCAGGCGCTGCCTTTGTCGGGGTGGATATCTCGCCGAAGTCGCTGGAGATGGCCCGGCAGCGCTTCGAGTTCCACCAGATCCCAGATGTGCGCTTCGAGGTGATGGATATCACCGATATGAAGGCGCTGGGGCAACAATTCGATTTCATCGCCTGCAACGACGTGCTCTACCTGCTAGAAGACCCGGTGGCCGGGCTCAAAGGCATGCGCCAGGTGCTTAAACCCGAGGGCATTATCCGCACCAACGTCCACAGCCTCTATCAGCGGCAGTTTATTTTCAACATGCAAGATGCCATGGAGCTGCTGGGGGTGATGGACGAGCCCGCTGCCAAAGCCGTCCCCATCCTCAGAGAGCTGATGGATGCCCTCCATGAAGGCAGCTTCGTCAAAAGCCACTGGCAGGGAGACGCCATCAAAACCACCAACGGGATTCTGGCCAACTTTCTGCTGCGCAGCGACAAGGGCTTTACGGTGCCCCAGGTGTTCGAGATGCTGCGCCAGGCCGGGCTGGAGTTCATTAGCATGGTGAACTGGCAGCAGTGGAAGCTGGAGCGAGTCCTCACCAAGCCGGTTCCCTACGCCCTGCGCCACCTTAAAAAGCTCAGCCAAGAGGAGCTGCTGCACTTTATCGAGCTGATTTTTCCCAACCTGACCCGGCTGATTGACTTTTGGTGCGGCCATCCCCGCCCCGCCCCAGCAGCTCCTTTTACCCCAGAAGAATGGCGGGATGGCTCTGTGCAAGCCCACCCCCTGTTGATCCGGCTCAATGCCAGGGTTGCCTTCGAGAATGCCATCCGCGACAACGGCCCGGTCAACATCAACGGCTGGCCGGGATCCGAAGGCAACATTGTCATCGATCCCTTCTCGGTACGCTGGCTGATTGATGTTTTTGGGGAAGAGCCTGTACCCGTGGAGGCGCTGGCGGCCAAGGCCCTAGATCTCATGGACTGGACCCCCGAAGAGGCCTTTAACCAAGTGGTGGCCAACCTCAAGTTCCTGGAAGAGCGGCTGGTGGTGCTGCTGCACTCGCCCCTGCGCTAAGTTCAGGGATCCCGCGTTAGCTCCCCTCCCACCCACGATGGAACACTACCCCCCTCTCCCTGAGGGAGAGGGGCCGGGGGTGGTCGCGTGAGCGGCGCGGAGCGCTTGGGCCATCCCTCAGGGAGAGGGGCTGGGGATCTGCAGCACCCGGATGCGCTCGGCCCGAATCGCCGCCGGGATCCGCCCTTCGGCGTCGGCATTGACGGCAAAACGCACCTTGCCCTCCATCTCCACCTCGTCCCCTGGGCGCAGCTCCAGCCAACTGGCGGGGCGGCCAAGGCGGATGACCTGGACATCTTCCGCAGGAACCACCGAGACCCAGGTGCCGGCGTAGCGCTGCAGGTTGGGGCTGACCTCGTCCAAATTGACCCCGATCCAGCCTTCCTCGCGGTTGAGGAGCCGCACCGTTCCTGTCAGTCGAAAAGGTTGTGCTTCTTCTGCTAGCTGGATCGGCTCGTAGAGAACTCTCGTGTTTAGAGGCTGCAGACGGGCCAGCTCCACCCGCCATCCCTGGGCCTGGCGGTAGAGAGTAACTTCCATCGCCGCCCGCAGACGCCCGTCCGGCAGCGGCTCATAGAAGCCCAACTGGGAGCGAAAAGGGCGAAACCGCGGATCCTCCCGATCCGGCTCGGTCAAGAATTGCTGCAGCTCCGCGGCGGTGAACTGGAAGTGCAAAGTAGGCACCACCGCCTCCGGCTTCAGGATTGCGTCCACCCGAAAGATGGCCGTGTTGCCCACCTCCTGGATAGGAGTGAGGGTGAACTCCTCTGCCGAGGGCCAGGAGCGATCCAGGGCGCCCGGCGGGATCCCCCTCAGCAGCCGCGGGGTGAGCAGCGCTTCTGCCGTGGCAAAATCCCGAGCGTTGGCCGCCTGCACAAAGGCTTGCAGCGTCTCCTTGGCCGTTTGCGTCTGCCCGCAGCCATTGAGCAAAACCAGGGCCAGCAAGAACCAAGCTTTCTTCAACACCTTTCCCCCGCCACTTCACTGCTGATTTTCGGCAGGTTGCTCAGTTTCTGCCGGAGAGGGCTCAGGGTTCTCCGGCTGGGATCCCTCTGCGGGCGGCTTATCCGGTTGCCACACCTCGATTCGCCAGCCGCCCTCCTGTCGGTAAAGGGTGAGCTTGAGGCGGGAAGTCACCGTGTCTCCCTCCAGGCGCAGGCCCACCAATTGCGGGGCCAACTGCTGATAGGTGGGATCGGCAAGATCCGGCTCGGTCAGGTACTTGCGCAAAGTCAAGGGATCCAGCCCCAGGCGCTGCGCCGCCTCTTCCAGAGAGGACTCGCCCTCCACCCACACGTAGGCCGTCTTGCCGCTCACCTCTTGGTTGCGCACCTGCACATTCTCTCCCGCTGCCCCCCAAATCGAAGGCAGGGATCCCGGCCTGAGGGCATTGCTGAAGCGCTCGGTCAGGTAGCCGTCGGCGGTGCCCCAATCCCCCTTTTCGGTGGCAGCGATAAAGGTGCTCACCACCTGGTCGGGGGTTTGCGCTGGTGTGGCCTGCGTACAGGCGATCGTGCTACCCAAGCTGAGAAGGAGAGTACAGGTGCTGATGTGACGTAGCATAGGAACAACCTTGTTAAGATGCGCTGTCTCGAGACAAACCTCGGCAGACGTTGGCTCGAAAGTTGAGAACAATAGCAGATGCAGATTGGGCCTGGAAGCTTAAGAGATGTAACAGGTAGATGGAGTCTGCCGTACTTGCGTCAGGCCTGCCTGAGGTAACTGTCCAATTCAAAATGACGATCTCCGAAAATCAGAACTATGATACCATTCCAGGAAGCAGTGACAACAAACGTACAGCTTTGATGCTATGGTTAACCGGCAGCCTCTCGTGACACTACCCTCCATGGCTGCTGCTTGTGTAGAGTTATGCACTGAGTCTACTGCTCAGCAGTATGCAAAAGGCTGCGTCAGCTAGGATAAATCGGTAGGTCATAATACAAGTTTAAGCTTAGGTAAGGAAATGGCAGTCCCATTGTCTGAATCAGGCTCAACCTGGAATGCTCGCGGGATCAGTCAAGCCCGTGCAGCAGAAACGGCTCCCACTGCAAAGGAAAGAAGAAACGCTTGGTCAGTATCACTCTACTACTGGAATCAAGGGATCAGTACTGAGCCAAATCATCTGCCCTGCTTATTGAATAGACTCCATGCACTTTGGGTTCTAGGTGTCTCATTTACTTTTTTAGAAGAAGCACTTAAACTCTTGAACCAGTTAGAGTTAAACCCAGAGAGATGGAAAGATATTCCCCCTCCAAACATAGAAGGTTATGAGTTGGCATGGAAAGTTGATTCCCCTGACTTTGAGCCACTTGATCCGGATCTACCATCTATAGATCAGTACCTGTATTACTTAGCTCGCTGGATAGCAGAAAGAATAGGGCTGCCTTACCAAACACAAGTAATTCCTTTTTGGCGCATTGCTGCCTCAATTCACCCCAAAGATCTAAGAGCTAAAGCAACCCTAGGCCTTGGTCTATCTAAAAACCTGCAGATCGAAGGTATAAGGCATCTGAGGCAAATTCAGGCTATGACGGCCACACAAACAGCCAAAAGATGGGCTCAAGCCTGTTATCAAACTTCTGTAAGCTTTCTTCAAAGAAAGATGGGTGAATCAAACTCGATAAATTTGAGAAGCAAAAGAGAATTTGTTGATATATGCTACGAGGGTTACACCATGAGGCTAGAAGATAGTTTAGACTCACTAGTTACTCATTGTTGTCTGGCCCAAGGAAGATGGTTTGAGTCAGAGATAGACTTTGTTAGGTCCTACCTGAAGCCGGGAATGATGTTTATAGATGTAGGGGCAAATGTAGGCTTATACACTCTTGTTGCTGCCCAGGCCGTAGGAACCAAAGGCAAAGTAATTGCGTTTGAGCCAACTCAATCTTGTGTGGAAATATTAAAACACAATGTCAGCGTTAATAGATTATCGCAAGTTACGATAAACCCATATGCAGTGGGTAGCGAGTCAGGGCAGACATATTTTCTAGAAACAGACGATAGTGTGTACAATAGAGTGGTAACTAACCTTTCGGGAGTAGCCCACCCTGTAAAGATCATCCGGCAAATTACGCTAGATGATTGGTGGCGCTCTTACAGAAAGCCTTTGGTCGATATGGTCAAGATAGATGTAGTTGTAGATCCCCTAGGTGTTATACAGGGAGGTCGAGAACTTATAAAAAGCTGTCTCCCACTCATTCAGCTAGAAGCAAAAGATGGTGGGGGATTTGTGTCGAGGGAAACATCCTCTTACCTGTCAGATCTGGGGTACACTTTTTTTGCATACAACTCCACCTTGAACGAATTATCGAGAGCTCGGGAACAAGCTCGCAGCCTCTCTGCGATAAACTTAATTGCAGTTCCCGAAGCGCGCTACGCTAGTCTTATAGAGGACGGCGTCCTCCAGAAAGACCTATCTCCATCTAAGAAGCTTGATTCAAGCCTGTTGTCTTTACTTAAAGATTTGCTCGAGGAAAGCCAATGATTGTTGTTGATGGTGTTGCTTTGCAGAGTAACTTAGAAACCCCACCGTCTATTATAACCTTTTGGCAAAATGTTGTAGGTGAATGGTTAAAGCTTGGCCACAGTCGAGACTTTGTGGTACTGGTGAGAGAAAGCCAACGTATTGCTCTTCCAGGCGATACAGTCATAGCGGTGATTCCTGACTATAGTTACGAAGACGCTGAATCCGATCATGTAGGTCTGCAGAGCGCCTGTGACCAGCTTAAGGCAACGCTCTTTATCTCAACTTTGTACACATATCCTCTTAGAACACCTAGTGTGGCAATGATTTATAGTGTGGATGAAAGCCAAGAGTTTCTGTCAAACTTGGCAGCTCAAGAGAAACATAACTCCATTTTGAATGCATCGGCATTTATATGTCCGTCTGAGTGGGTGGCATCAAACTTGATGGCAAAATATCCTGGTATTTCTAAAGAAGATATTGAAGTTATCTACCCAGGCTTGCATGGTGACCTAGGGCCATCTCCTCCTCTAAAGCTACGGAAGTTTCGAGAAGAGCGAGATCTGACTCGTCCCTACATCATTTACAGGGCGGGAGCAGGGGAACGAAGAAAGATAGCCTTCCGCGCTATCCTAGATAGCCTGAGCGAGATAGCTTCTGGGCAAGTTCCGGAAGTTGTTTACCTATCAGTTGATGGAAGTAGGACTGACTCACCTTTGGAATCTTTCGTGGACCTATCTAAACCAATTCGAGCTCGAATCCACAACCTCAAACTTTCGCCTGACGAGTTACCGCTACTCTATACAGGAGCTACGGGGTTACTTGAGGTTGAACCCGAGCTTGGAATGGGCAATTATGTTCTCGAGGCGATGCGATGTGGCTGTCCAGTTATCATTCTCAGAGAATCTCAAAGAAAAGTGGAACATGCCAATGCGCCTGAACCGTGGATTGAGATACCTCTGGAGCCACATGCCATATCGCAGGCAATCGATCAATTGAGAGATACAAAGTATAGAGGTTCTGTACTCTCGCAAGGGTTGATCTACACAAAAAATATGACGTGGGAAGAAGCGGCCAAGCGAATGTGGTCTTTCCTTGACCTGAAGGCGAAAAACATAACATCTTAAAGCTTCGAAAGGTAAATATCATAGAATGAGGTGCCCTCTATCTCGTCGTGAATTTTGAGCACATGAGAGCATAAGTCGTATGAGCGATAGGCCTCGTGAAGAATTACGGCAAGTGCTAGCCGCTTTCTGGAGGGAAGCTCTCCCACTCGCATAAAGTCTTTGGCATAGATAAAGTCAGTCCAGGAGGCTTGGGTGCGCAAAGAAGTCAGATTCTTGGGAAAGGACTTCATAACTGGGCAGGCAATCCCAGTAAGGCTATGGATAAGAAAGCCATGCTTCCTCAGAGCAATATCTATGTCGGAAAACAAGGGCTGGCCAATGTAGTGGGGGACAAACAGGACTTCAGTTTGAACCACTACAATGCTCTCGCTGAGGAGACGAGCGGCGCCGTGGATAATGCTAAGCTCACTTCCTTGAGTATCCATGACAAGCCAGTCTGCATCTGAAGCCTCTTCCAAGTCATCGAGGCGAACCGTCTTGACTTTTTCCTCTGAGACGACTTGGTAAAGCTCAGCTAGATCGTGGAACCTCTCCAGCAGTTGATAGTTTGGCTGGAACAGAGATGAGGTCATCCCGGTGTTGGTTAGATAAAGAGTCGATTCAGAGCCGTCGCCAACAGCCATAGGAAGGTATAAAACATTAGAGCTGCTAAAACTTTTCTCTTTTAACCGCTCGTATGCTTCTCGATTGGGCTCAAATGCAACTAAGTCTCCATAGCCCTTGTGAATCATTTCAGTATAGATCTCAGGAGTCCCAAGATCAGATGCTCCTGCAGCAATTACTTTAATGCGAGGCATTGAGGTTCCCAAGACAGAGGCTATAGATAACTCAGACATGACTTCCTTTCTTCACTTCACTCCTTGTGAGCAATTACATTTAGACTGATAAGCTCATTGCAGTAAACAATTGTGCTTGCGTCATTAAACATACCGAACTGATCTACTTGGACGATGAAGTCAAAGCCAACAGTTTTGAGTAAATGAGTTAAATTCTCAATGGTATATCCATATTTATGAAAGTCATACTGATCGACCTGGCCACCATAGAACATACTAATGATGCACACCAGTTGGTCATAGGAAAGATCGTCCTTTAGAAGAACTCTAGATAGCGCTTTCAGGTTGGGCACAGAGATATATAATCTTCCTCCTTTCTTCAGTACCCGATACCACTCTGTCAAAGCTACCTTTGCCTCTCGATAATCAAAGTGCTCAAGAACATGTGAGGCGTATATCTGATCTACGCTTTCACTTTCAAATAAGCTGAGGTCAATTGCGTTTGCGACGTAGTCGACTTCAGGCGAGGGCAAAACGTCAAGTATTTTCCAGTCAGGATGTGGCTCTCTACCACCAATATGTAGATTAAACATGCTTACCCGTTGCTCCTAGCTAACCATCTTAGTAAGTTTAGCCAAGTTTGGATGCTTGCGAAACTTAAATGGCAAATCTGTGAACCTAATTCTACCTTTCCTATCTTGGCAGTACTGTTCCCATATCTGGGTATATGCCTTCTCTAAAAAAGCTGTAAATCTCTTTCCGTCAAGAAGGGGAGACAAACAGAGACGCTCTCGCATAGTCCTTCTCATCCAGACCAGAAGCTCTATATCTTCGGACAGCGTTGAGGCAATACGAACATAATCTTCCTCTGTCTGTGCAATTAGCTCTGGCAAGTCTACTGTTTTTAAGATTGACACACCAACTCTGGAGACATGTGCTGAGCCCTCCAGCGTTATTACCGGAACTCCCATCCATAATGTCTCACAGGTTGTCGTTGTTCCGTTGTAGGGGAACGGATCTAGGGCAATGTCCACCTCTCCATAGGCTGCGTAGTGCTCAGCAAAGCCCTGTCTACCATATTCAAGCTTAACTCGCTCTTCCGAAATGCCGTGGCTTCCAATTCTTTGCAGGAAGATCTTACAGGTGCTCTCATCTCTATACCGCTGATTCTTTAAGTGTAAAACTGAGTTGGGTACCGCCTTTAGTATCGTTGCCCACAACTTAATTACTCGGGGGGTAATTTTGGAAGGGTTGTTGCAGCACCCAAAGGTGATAAAGCCATTCTTAACCACAGGTGGATCCGTGACCTCAGGTGCCTCCCGAGAAGGCTTATAGCAGAGAAAGCTATGGGGCATTCTTATCAGCTTCTCGGTATTCAAGCCATCAGTTACGTCATAGGGATCTGCGAAGCTGTCCGTTATTCTATAGTCCACGACGGTCATACCGGTGGTGTCAGGATAGCCGAGGTAGGTAACTTGTACAGGTGCAGGACGGAGAGCCATTACGTGTACTCTTGTACCGCCAGTGTGCCCGCTTAGATCCACCAGAATATCAATTTGATCTTCTCTGATTAGCCTTGCAACTTTCTCGTCGCTCAGTTTACTGATATCTCTCCATCCTGTCGCCCATGCAGAGAGCTGCTCAGTTACCATGTCAGGTTGATCAACATTTGAGTAGCAATAAATCTGGTAGTTTTCTTGATTGTGGTTATCATAGATTGAACTCATGAAAAAGTGTACCGAATGCAATCGAAAATCACCTGACAGGTAGCCGATCCTAAGTGGCCTTTGAGTGGTTCGCAAGTTTGTGTAGGGCTTCCAGTAACTTTGATATTGGCTTTGGTAGCGAATACCCCACCGTTGATGCTCCAAGAATGTTTCTAGAGGATCAAAGTTCTCTGAGTAATGCGAGACCATAAGGATATTTGACATCGCACCCGCAAAGTCAGGAGCGATCTCGAGAGCTTTCCTATAGCTAGCCAGTGCTTCACGTAATCTGCATTGCTCTAGATAAGCACCGCCTAGATTTTGGTAAGCCACGGCGAAGTTTGGCTTTCTTTCAATGGCCAGTAGATAATTATCTATGGCCTCCTGAGTTCGGGATAGCTTGGCCAGGGTCAAGCCTTTGTAGAAGTATGCATCAGCTAATTCAGGCTTGAGCCTTATGGCCTCCTGTAGATGTTCTAAAGCATCATCGTACTTTTTCTGCTCAAAGAGTCTAGCTCCGATGTTGCAGTAAACTTCTGCAAAGTCTGGGGAAAGCTCCGCAGCTCTATGAAAAGCAAAGTCTGCTTCCTCTTTCTTCCCCAATAACTGGTAGGCAAGACCCAAGTTATTGTAGGCTCGGGCAGATGTTGGATCTAGGTTAATTGCTTGTTCAAGGCATCGAACTGCCTTTTCACCCATAGCAAGATCTAAGTAGTAGCATCCCAGGCTATGCCAATACTCTGATTCCCCTGGATTTAGCTCAATAGCAAGACATATATGATGCTTGGCTAGGTGCAACCGCTTTTCTGTCCTGTAAAGAACACCCAGATTGTGGTGAGCTTCGGCGTACCCTGGATCCAAAGAAATGGCGACTTGAAAGCAATCTCTTGCAGCTTGAATAGCTTGGTATCGATCCTCAAGATTTTTTTTGCTTTCTAGATTTAGCTCCTGAACGGCTATCTCTGTTGCAGCTTGGGGTTGGATCTTTCGGCTCAGAGCTGCCCCTAGATTGTTATAAGCCTTTGCATAGTTCGGATTGATCTCTATAGCCTTCTTATAGTGCTCCATCTCTTTATCTTCTTGGCCGACCTCACCGTATACTCTACCCAGGTTCAAGTGAGTGACAGCAGAGGGCTCGATCATCAAAGCTTTCTGAAAAGCAGTGATTGAGTCTTCATAGCGTCCCAGTTCTACTAGCAATAAACCTAGTTTGTTTTGCAAGTCGGCACTAGTCGAAAATAGGGGCTCTATTTGCTTTGCGTGTCGAATAGCTTGCTCCTTATCTCCAGATAGAGAAAAGGCATCAATTAACTGAAGATGAGCTTCAAGGTAGTCTGGCTGATCCTTTACTGCTTTCTTTAGGATGCCGATAGCACTATTTACCTGGCCTAACTTTAGTAGTACCTGTCCGAGAAAGTATGCTGCCTCAAACTGTTGCGGATCCAGCTCCAGAACCTTCAGAAAAGCTTTCTCTGCTTCATCCCAGCGCTCAAGCTGGATAAGGGCCAGACCTAAGTTAAAGTTTGCATTAAGGCTTTCTGGATCTATTTGGATGGCTTGTTGATAGCACTCTATTGCCCTTTCGGGTCGGTTTAGCTTCTCGTAAGCCACACCTAAGTTAGTGTAAAGCGATGCCGACCTTTGACCAAGGCTGACACACCTTTCCAGCCATTCCACAGATTTGACGTATTGTTCCTGCTGATAGGCCAGTATGCCCAAATACTGAATGGCATCAGGCTGGTTAGGCTCTAAGCTTAAGATCTCCAGGTAGCATTTCTCAGCTTGATCCAGCTCACCCGAGCGATGATGGCGAAATGCTCGCTCTAGGAGCTCTTGAATCTCGGTTCTCATATCTCCAAGCCTTGACTGCAACGATTCTATCAGATGAATTTGTAGATTTAGCGGCCTAGGAAAATGGGCAGGCTCTCAAGACCTGCCCACTTCCTGTATTTGGCCGCTCCTGGACTACAGAGGCAGCCTAGATTTAGAGGCGCCGCTAGCGCGGGATGGAGAAAATGATATCCAGACGCGGACCACGAGCAGTGGTGATGGGCGAACCACCCGTGCCCGTAGCCGGCTCGCGGTCGAACTCGGCGCGGCAGACCCCGTTGGCTCCCTGGCTGATTTCGAAGCCAGCATTGGGAGCAGTGCGGGTGAAGGGCGTCACCGTAGTGGTGGCAGAGGCCGTGACCGAGCCGGTGACCGTCACCGTTTCGGAGCGGGTTTCAGAGCCAACGACCGTGCCTGTGGCCGCAAAGGTCACCGTTGCGCTGGCTACCGAGGTAAAGCCAAGGCCCGCTGTAATAGGTCGAGAGGCAGTGAAGATAGCAGTTCCAGTGACACTGAAGGAAAAGGATTCAGTTCTATCCCCTACTACTGTCCTTACTGCCGTAGCCACGCCAGAGACAGTGCCACTGGCCGTGAATTCCTGTGTAAACGGCGTCGTCACCGCACCGGTGATGGTGTTGGATACCGTGGCACTCGCCGCACCCGTAACGACAAACGTCTGCGTCGCCGTCACGTTGAAACGCTGCGTCGCCGTCACAATCCCCGTCGTCGTCACCGACGTCGTTCCCGTAGTCACCAAAAAGACCGGAGCTGCCTGGTTGTTCCACACTTCCTTGGCGCACTGCAGCCGCACCTGGTAGAAGCGCGTGCCCGACACCGACCGCTGCACACCCGGCTGCACATCCGCCGTCCGCGGCCCCGCCGACACATCCCCACCCAACACGTTGCCGTTGATGCTCAACGCAATGAAGCTGGGCGTGGAAGCCGGCGCAAAAAAGTCGCTGGAAACCACGTTGTTGGGCGCACCCAGAGTGACTTCCTGGAACACCACGTTGTTGGCCGGCAGGTTGTGCGGCGTCGGATCCAGGAAGAAAAAGCCGCGCCCCGTATCGCCAAAGTCTCCAATCTGCGCCGAGTCGTTGGAGGGCAACTGCACCAGCGTCAACTGCGCAGATTGCACCGCGGCGTTGGACGGAATGCTGTCGGGAATCGGGAAGGAGAGCACCGCACGGTAGTCGGTGTAAACCCCCACCGGCAGGTTCTCCGCTACCCCACTGCGGCGAATGCCATACCCCACCGGCACCACGTTCGGGCTGGAGAATACCTGCCCGTTGGGCGTCACCGCCGCCAGTTGTGTCGGCAGCAAGCTAACCGGGCCGCCAGTAGCCGCCACGTTGCCGGTGGTGAAGGTGGCCACAAAGTCTTCGGCCAGGCTGCGGCCCGAAGCAAACAGATCCGGCACCGCCCGCGAAATGGTGACCCGATAGACAGAGTCGTTGCTCAGGGGTGTGCGGAAGGTGACGGTGACTTGGGTGCGGTCGGAGTTGAAGGCCAGATCCCGAGGCGGGACAGCTCCGGCTTGGGGCGCCACCGAGGTGATGCTCAGGGCTTGAGCCAAGGGAGCCTCGCGCACCGGCTCGCTGAAGCGAATGGTAATCGAGGTGGTGATGGCAACGTTGGTGGAGCCATCGGCGGGGCTGATGCTGATAACACGTCCCACCGGCGTAGGCGTGGGAGTAGGGGTGGGAGGTGCTGGCGGCGGAGCCGGGGGAGCCGGAGGAGCCGGCGGGGGCGGGGGCGGTACGGGCACCGACGTGCCGGAGCTATCTTCGCCGCAACCGGTGAGCAGCATGGGCAGCAGCACCACCGTCGATGCCAGAGACAGAGACCCCAGTGACTTGAGCAGCCACTTGTGCATTGTTCCGTTCATGTTTCTCCTCTTAACCAAAAAGTAGGGTTCGGCTGAACACTTCCCTCACATTACCCGATCGGCTCGCTCAGGGCAACCTAAGCCTTCTGAGAAATGGCCAATCGAGGGGAGACGCAGACACGCCAGTTTGGTGGCTAGCCTGTTTACTCTGCTAATCATACAGGCAGATGCGGCAGCTTTGGCAAGAGTTATCGACTTTTTCCGGGCCAATGGGGAGTGATCTGGGTCACAGACGATAGCATGAGCTTGCCTGTGGCTACTGCTTCGTACAACTCTGCTCCATAGGCTGGGTTGAGGCTTGGCCGAGGGAGGTGAGACGTGGCCGGAATCTTTGCCCAGCAAGGTTTTCTCGGATCCAACTCTAAAAAACCGGGAGATCTACCTATTTCTCTGAAAAATGGTGCTTGATCCGGGGCAGAAGGGTGGCAGGATGAGGAGTGGATGTTTTTTCTGGAGACCCAACCAGGATGGCTACCTACAAGGTCACTCTGATCAACGAAGAGCGAGGCTTGAACGTCACCATCGATGTGCCGGATGACGAGTACATTTTGGATGTGGCGGAGGAGCAAGGGATCGAGCTGCCCTATTCCTGCCGCGCCGGGGCCTGTTCGACCTGTGCCGGCAAGCTGGTAAGCGGCACGGTGGATCAAAGTGATCAATCCTTCCTGGATGACGATCAGATTGCGCAGGGCTATGTGTTGACCTGCGTGGCCTACCCCACTTCTGACTGCACCATCATCACCCATCAAGAAGAGGCGCTGTACTGAGGCCCTCACCCCCGATCCCTCACCCCCATCCCCTCTCCCTCAGGGAGAGGGGAGTAGGGTTTTCTTATCCTCTGTTGAGTTTTTTGACGATGACTCCAGAGCAAGAAGAGTGGTTAATCCAGGCCGTTCAAGAGCTGCAGGCTGCCCAAAAAGAGCTGCAAGCTGCTCAGCAGGAGCTGCGCCTTGTCCAACAGAATCAACAGGTTCTGATTCAGGAAGTCCGCGAGGGGCAGGCGATGCTGGCGCAGTTTTTCCGCGAGGCGCTGGAGCGCTTTGACGAGCGCACTCGGGCTATTGAACGCCGCACCGACGAGATGGCGGCAGAGATGAAGGAGATGCTGCAGGAGATTCGGGATCTGCGCCGCGATTTTTTGGAACGGCGGTAGGCCCAAGCGCTCCGCGCCGCTAGCGCGAACACCCCCGGCCCCTCTCCCTGAGGGATGACCCTCACCCCCGGCCCCTCTCCCTCAGGGAGAGGGGAGTTAGGATGGCAGCAGAGTGGCTTTTGGAGGCGGCTGTGGCTTTGACGATAGGATCCGTTCCTGGGCCGACAGCGGCTCGCCTGAGTTTGGCAGAGTACCTCAAGTATTCCGATGGCGGCGATACCCGCTATGAGCTGGTGGCGGGGGAGTTGGTGCCGATGGCCCTTCCAACCGGACGGCACGGTCAGATTGTGGATTTCCTCAATACCGCTTTTCGAGTTGAGATCCGGCGCCAGGGGCTGCCGTGGACTTCTCAGCCGATGGCTATCGGGATCCAGTCGCCGCGGGGCAACCGCTGGGATACGGTGCGGATCCCGGATGTGGTGGTGCTGCCTCTGCAGCAGTGGCAGGAGATGGGATCCCGAGAGGCTCTCATTCGCTTGGAGGATCCGCCGCCGCTGTTGGTGGTGGAGGTGGTGAGCGAATCAAGCCGGGCGGCGGACTACCGAGCCAAACGGGCGGAATACTGTGTTTTGGGCATTGGTGAGTACTGGATTGTGGATCCGATGGAGGAGAAGGTGAGCCTGCTGCTGTTGCACGAGGGCTGGTACGACCTGCTGGAGCTGAAGGGATCCGAGCGGGTGCCCTCGAAGGTTTTTGCAGGGCTGGAGCTGCAGGCGGGGGAGATCTTGGCGGCGGACTTGGGTTATTCTGGTAAAGACACGGGGAGTTAGCTCAGTTGGTAGAGCGCTGCGATCGCACCGCAGAGGTCAGGGATTCGAGTTCCCTACTCTCCATTGCCCTCACCCCCGGCCCCTCTCCCTGAGGGAGCAGCCCAAGCGCTCCGCGCCGCTCACGCGAACACCCCCGGCCCCTCTCCCTGAGGGAGAGGGGAGTTGGTGGTAGGATCTTGGCATCCTCTCGCTCTAGTTGATAATGACTCCGGAACAAGAAGAGTGGCTGATCCGCGCT
>NZ_JANSJN010000072.1:1796-14629 GCF_047462555.1 Synechococcus sp. B60.1 | reverse complement strand
TGGGTGTGTTGGGTCATTTGTTATAATTCTATTGTTGCCGGCTTGGGGGGTGGGGGGGGGGGGGGTTCAGACGTCATGGGCAGGAGAAGTCTCCACTAAGACGGCAGCAACGTTCTCAGTGCTACTTTAACCTGCCACCGTTCCCTCTCTCCTCTGGGCCAGCCCCAGTTGGCCCTTCCCAGGGTTCAGGGCGAGCACAGTAGAAAGCAGCTGAATGCCTCCCGACACTCATCTTCGTTGAGTAAACCAATTCACAAATCCAGTGCGGGGCTTCCCGCCAATTAAGCTAACGAGGGGAGCTAGGGATAACTAGCTCCACGGCCGTATCCCAATGCGAGGGCGGGGGTGGGGCCTCGCCTGGGGTTCGTTCCAGGTAGGAAGCCAGTGGGTGATTTTCTTTCCAGCGGGATCCGACTTCGGCAGCCATTTGGGTGACCTGGATCTGGTAAAGCTGGGCCAGCTCGGCAGCGTTGAGGTTGCCCCGCTCCACCTGGTCGCGGCTGGCTTCCGCCAGAACCTCCGCCACGAGGTTGCCCTGCTCGTCAAATCGCCACAGCTCCAGGCGGCTGCGGGAGCGCAGGCTCACCTCCGTCGGCGAGGCGGGGCGGGTGAGGACATCGACGCGGGCAATGACAATGGCCTCCAGGCCCAGGTAATCGAAAAACTGACTCACCGCTTCTGGCTTGCGGCGATCCCACTCGAACAGCTCGTAGAGTGGCCAGCCCACCTGGCGCAAAATGGGCTGCAGGCGGCGGTTGTCCAGAGGTACCACCTTCTCGCTGTTGGGGATCAGGCCCAGACGCACCGCCTCCATGGCTAGGCGCTGGCCCAAAAGCTGGGTATGTTCCAGCCCCCCCACCCCCAAAATGCCGAGGCGACGCCGGGGCTGTGGCCAGATGGGCACCTGCAAAACCACATCCACAGGGGTGGTCAGGCCCCCCTGCAGCAGGATCTCCTGTTGCACGGTTTCGTAGTCGGGGTGCCACACAGTCAACATCCAACGTCCGGCAGGAGCCTGGTCGAGCTCAAACGCCCCCCGCTCGTCCGTTTGGATGGGCTGATGGGGGTTCTCCAAGCCCTCCAACTGCACCTGCGCCCCGGCCACCGGCTGCCCCAGGCTGTTGCTTACCTGCCCCACCAGCCGTGCCTGGGATCCCACCTGGTCTCGATGGGGAAACAGCGGTGTGAAGTGGGGAATGGGGGTGACCGGCGCCTGGGCCAGCGCTCCTGGAGTCAGGGCCAGCCAGCCGCAGAGACCTAGGCTGCCTAAGCTAACCTTGCGCCGCAGCGCAGTGAGGGAGAAAAGAGGCATGGCGACATCTGCTAATCGCAGTGGGTTCTGGAGAGACAAAATCCTGCTGCAGGGATCCTTACCCAGCAAAGGGATTGTTGGCCTGCCATTGTTGGATAAAGACCGGCACCATGTTGCGCACCTGCAGCCGAAACAGGCCCGCCGCCGCATCTTCAAACAGCGGCTCCCCGCCCACATCATCCTGCCCATAGGCCTCGTAGTAGCGAGCCCGATCCCCCGGCCGATCCCGCTGCAGGTCCACCACCACCACTACCCCGCGGCTGCGCAACTGGTTGGGGGTGAAATTGGGAATCTCCACAGGGATTGCCGGCGCTAGGAAGCGCAAGGCCGTATTCAGCAGCGGGCTGCCCTGGCGGTTGTAATCGCGGGAGATTTGCAGGTGGGTCAAGAGGATGTAGCGCAATCCCAGGGCATTGCCGATGGCCTTCAGCTTGTCCAAGTCGGCGGTATAGCGCTCATCCCGATCCAAGAGCGTCAGATCCTGGACGAGAGCCAGAAGCGGCTCAAAGCGGGGATCCGGCCCCAAAGGCCCCTTCAAGAGCAGTACCGGTCGCTGCGGCTGCAACTCCTTCAGGGCCAGGCTGAGGTGGCGGGCCAGCTCATCCGAGTAAACCGGCTCATCCGGCAAAAGGCCGATGCCCTCCGGCTGCCGGGCCGGCTCCCCCGGCGGCAGGCGAATATCTTGGGTGGATACAAAACCGGCCCGCACCTCCACCTGGGTGCTGGTGGGCGGAAACCCCGGCACCTCCACATCCACCAGGTACAGCCCCGCCGGCAACTCCGGCAATACATAGGTGCCGTCGGCGGCGATGCGAACCGTCTGCTGGAGCTGCGTGGCGGTGGCAGCCAGGCGCAAAACCCCGGTCTGGACAGGCTGGCCGGCAATGTCCAGCACCCGCCCCGTCACCACGCCGCGGTTGCCTGCGGAGGCAACTTCCTCCGTCCCCTCCTCGCCAACTTGAGCTTGAAGATCCACATCCACCAGACGCCGCAAAGCCGGGATCCCTGCCGCCACTACCCACAGCTCCCGCTCCCCCAGCCTCACCAAACCCGTTGGCTGCCCCTCCAGCCGCAGCGAGGCGGCCAATCGTCCTGCCTCCAGATCTACGATTTGCAGACGGTCACTGTTGCGGGAGGTTACGTAAGCCCAGCGGCCATCGGGGGAAAGGGCCAGCCGCGTCGGTCGCCAGTCCAGGCCAACCCGCTGCAGAGCCTCGCCGCTGCGGCCCAGATCCAGCACCGTCAGATCTTGGCTGCCGGAGTTGAGCACCACTAGGCGCTGCCGTTGGGCATCCAGAGCCATCGCTTCTGGAGTGTTGCCGCCCCGCCAGCGGGCCAACAGCTCGCCATTGTCGGGGTTGACCACCAGCAGGCTAAGGGGATCCTCCCCGGCTAAGCCGATAAACAGGGATCCCCTCTCCGGGTCATAGGCCAAAGCCAAGGGTGGTCCTGGCAGCGGCAAGTTGCGGGCCTGCGGCTGCTCCGATCCCTCCCCTGGGCCGTTTGGAGCGGGGATCACCGCCAAACTTTGGGCAGCGGGCATAGAGGCGAAAACCCGCCCCCTGGCCGGATCCACGGCCATGTCCAAAACCCCCGCTGGTAGCCCGTAAGCCCGGATCAGCCCCCCGGTTAGCAAATCGAGGGCCACCACCCCAGGAGCATTGGGGCCGGAGGCATAGACCACCTGCCGTGCCGCATCCACCCGCACCACGCTGGGGGCAAAGCCCACCGCCACCTGCCACAAGGGATCCCCGCTCGCCCCATCCAGCAGAGCCACTGCCTGCGCTTCCAAAAGTCCCACTGCCAGCCAGCCCCGCTCCGGCACCGCATCGAGGCGATCGGCAGAGCTGGGTAATGGCAAAAGCCAATCTCCCTCTGGCCTCAGTCCGTTCCCGTCCGCCGAGACACTCCCCACAGAAGCAGAAGAGCCTGTTTCAGGCGAAGGGATCCCTTGCCCCAACACGGGGGATCCCAAGGCCAGCACGCCGCTCATCACCACAACTAGCCATTGCCAGCGCATCGCCTTTTCCGCTCCTCAACCGCGCCTGCTCTCCTTCTTCGCCCAACCAGCATAGCCAACCCCCTCGCCCTTTCCTGGGGGATTCATGTCAGAAAACCCAAACAATTTTTGACAGTCTGCCGCGGCGACCTTAGAATGGATATTCGCTGGTTTCGTCAGGATAAACCATGAAGGTGCGGCCCTCCGTCCGTCGAATCTGCGAAAAGTGCCGAGTCATCCGCCGCCATGGCCGGGTGATGGTGATTTGCCCTTCCAACCCCAAGCACAAGCAGCGGCAGGGGTAGAGGCGCGGATGGAGGGGTGCGGCCAACGGTGGAGAGCCCAGCCAAACGACCCTGCTGCCGCCGCGGAGGGCCTGGCGACCCATCTCTTGGCAAGGAGAGACTCTGGTTTCCTCACCTCAACAGCAATATCTTCCGGGCAAAGCTCCACGCCGCCAGTCTAGGCCTGGGGAGCCAGCTTATCTGAGTTTGTTTGAAAGGTACTACCAACCATGGCACGGATTGCGGGAGTTGACATCCCACGCGACAAGCGAGTCGAGATCGCCCTTACCTACATTTACGGCATTGGGCTGACCCGCTCCCGCCAAATTTTGGCGAAGACCGGCATCAACCCCGATACCCGCACCCGCGACCTTACCGACGCCGAGGTGGCCGCCTTGAGGGCAGTGGTAGAAGGCGAGTACCAGGTGGAGGGAGATCTGCGCCGGCAGGAGGCGATGAACATTAAGCGGCTGATCGACATCGGCACCTATCGGGGCCGCCGCCATCGTCTGAACCTGCCTGTGCGCGGCCAGCGCACCCGCACCAACGCCCGCACCCGCAAGGGGGTCAGGAAGACGGTGGCCGGCAAGAAGAAAGCTCCCGCCAAGAAGTAGTGGCTGGGTCGGCGGGCAGAGTTTCCCACCCTCTCCAAACGGCAAAACGGGATGCAAACAGTTGTTTAAAGGACACACAGGTCATGGCTCGGCAGCAACGGCGCGGACGCAAGGTCAAGAAGAATGTCCCCAACGGGGTGGCCTACATTCAGTCCACCTTCAACAACACCATCGTCACCATTACGGATCCCAATGGCGACGTGGTGTCTTGGGCCTCCGCAGGTTCCACGGGGTTCAAGGGCGCCAAGAAAGGCACCCCCTTTGCGGCCCAAATGGCAGCAGAGAGCGCAGCACGTCAGGCCATGGAGAACGGCATGCGCCAGATTGAAGTGATGGTGAGTGGCCCTGGCGCCGGTCGGGAGACGGCAATTCGCGCTCTGCAGGCTACCGGTCTAGAAATCACCCTGATTCGAGATATCACTCCCATTCCCCACAACGGCTGCCGCCCCCCCAAGCGGCGGCGCGTCTAAAGGGATCCCCAGGGCAGGCCGAGCGCTGGCGGCTGTCTGCTCCAGGTCGGCGACAGGCTTGCCCCACTGCAGGATGTGAGGCATGACCTCCAGTCTTCCAAGTTCTCCAAACGGATATTGAGCCAGACGGACGGGGCTACTCTATGATACAAACCAGCCGAACCCTCCACAATCTGGGCAGCAAAGCCACTTCCAGTGCTGCTTCCTACCAGACCGAGTGCGTCGAATCCCATCAGGAAGCCAATGGCGTTCACTACGGCAAATTTGCCCTGGGGCCACTGGAGCGCGGTCAAGGGATCACGGTGGGCAACGCCTTGCGGCGGGTGTTGCTCTCCAACCTAGAAGGAACGGCAGTAACCGCTGTCCGCATCGCTGGCGTCAGCCACGAGTTTTCCACAGTGCCCGGGGTGCGGGAAGACGTGATGGAGATCCTGCTCAACATGAAGGAGCTGGTGCTACGCTCCAACGCTTCTGACACGCAGGTGGGCCGTTTGGTGGCGCAAGGGCCGGGGGAGGTGACCGCCGAGAAGCTGCAACTGCCCAGCGAAGTGGAAGTGATCAACCCCCGCCACCACATTGCCACCTTGGCGGAAGGGGCGATCCTGGAAATGGAGTTCATGATTGGCCGCGGACGCGGCTACCGCGCCGTCGACTACTCCGATAGAAAATCGATGGCCATTGATTTTCTCCAGATCGACTCCGTCTTCATGCCGGTGCGCAAGGTGAACTATACGGTGGAAGCAGCCCGGGTCGGCCAATCCCTGGAAAAAGATCGTCTAATATTGGAGATCTGGACCAACGGCAGCCTCACCCCCCAGGAGGCCCTCAGCCAGGCGGCCCGCATTTTGGTGGGCCTGTTCTCGCCGCTGCAGGAGGTCAGCTTTGACACCCCGCCAGAGCCCCGGCAAGCGGAGGACAATCAGAAGAACCAGATCCCCATCGAGGAGCTGCAGCTATCGGTACGCGCCTACAACTGCCTGAAGCGCGCTCAAATCAATACGGTGGCCGATCTGTTGGTCTACACCGAGGAGGATCTGCTGGAGATCAAAAACTTCGGCCAGAAATCTGCTGAAGAGGTGATCCAGGCCCTCAAGAATCGCTTTGGCCTAACGCTGCCCCGCGCCCGCGAAAAGGGCAAAGCCTAGAGACCCAAACAACCCTCCAAGGTGCTTCGCGCCGCTGGCGTCACCGCAAAACTCAGTCAGGATCCCCGAAGAGCCTAGGATAGAGGTTACCATGCGTCACCGCCGTCGTACCCCCCACCTCAACAAGCCCGCCGACCAGCGCAAGGCCCTGCTGCGGGCGCTGACCACGGCCCTGCTGCGGGAAGGGCGGATCACCACCACCAAGGCCCGCGCCAAGGCCATTCGCGCCACCACTGAGAAAATGATTACCCTCGCCAAAGAGGGATCCCTGGCGGCGCGGCGACAGGCCCTGGCCTACATCTACGACAAGGAGCTGGTGCGCTCCCTGTTTGAGCAAGCGCCGGAGCGCTACCGCGATCGGCCTGGGGGCTACACCCGCATCCTGCGCACGGTGCGTCGGCGGGGCGACGGGGCAGAAATGGCGGTCATCGAGTTGGTGTAGGCCCCCATGCAGAGCCGTCGCATTGCCCTGAAAATTCAGTACCTCGGCAGCGGCTTTCGCGGCTGGCAGCGGCAAGCGGGCCACCGCACCGTACAAGGGGTACTGGAGGAGGCGATTGCGTCGCGGGCCGGGCACCCGGTGACCCTCTACGGGGCAGGACGCACCGACACCGGGGTTCATGCTGCTGGCCAGGTGGCCCACTTCGACACCACCTCTGGCATCCCACCCACGGAGTGGGCACGGGTGCTCAACGACTGTCTGCCGGAAGATGTGGTGGTGCTGGCCTCGGCGCCGGTGTCTGACGTTTGGCATGCCCGCTTCTCGGCAAGATGGCGCCGCTACCGCTACCTCATCCTCAATCGAGAGCTGCCGGATGTGTTCTGGCGGCCCTTTAGCTGGCAGGTGCGCTGGCCGTTGCAGGTGGAGCCGATGGCGGAGGCCCTCAACTCTCTTCTGGGTGAGCACAACCTGGAAGCCTTCCGCCGGCGGGGATCCGACCGGCCCCACTCGCGGGTGCAGGTGCAGGAGGTGCTCTGTCAGCGGCTGGGGGATCTGGTGAGCATTGAGGTGCAGGCCAGCGGCTTTCTCTACCGGATGATGCGGCTGCTGGTGGGATCCCTGGAGGTGGTGGGCCGCGGCGAGCTTAGCCCGCAACAATTTGTCCACCTGTGGCAACACAACGACTGGAGCCGGATGCGCACCCGCTACAGCGCCCCTCCGCAAGGGCTGTGCCTGGTGGATGTGGGCTATGCTGTGGATCCCTTTGGCTGCCGCTTCGCTCACTCGCCGCCCTTCTGGGCTTTGTCCATGAAGGGGTTGCCCAAAACCCCCGATTGGTCAGCGGCTTTGTGGGTTTCCTCCCTGGCCTAGGCGTTCTCTTGTCCATTTCATCCTGCGGTTGATGTCATCCTTGGCTGCCATGAACACAACTCCCGTTCCCGCCCCCGAAACTCTAACCCCTCGCTGGTATCTGGTGGACGCTGCCAACCAGCGCCTGGGTCGCTTGGCCGTGGTTGTGGCCAACCTCCTGCGGGGCAAGCACAAGCCCAACTTCACCCCTCACCTGGATACGGGGGACTACGTGATCGTGATCAATGCTGAGAAAGTGGTGGTCACCGGCAAAAAGCGCACCCAAAAGCTCTACCGCCGCCACTCTGGCCGTCCTGGGGGCATGAAAGTCGAGACCTTTGCCCAACTGCAAGCTCGCCTGCCGGAGCGAGTCGTGGAGAAAGCAGTCAAGGGGATGTTGCCCCACACCCGCCTGGGCCGGCGGCAATTTACCAAGCTAAAGGTATACGCCGGGCCCCACCACCCCCATGAGGCCCAGCAACCTCAGGTTTACCCCATCCACACGATTCCAGGAGCCAAAGTATGACTCAAGTAGCCAGTAGCCAACGAGCCGTCTATTGGGGAACCGGACGCCGCAAAACTGCTGTTGCCCGCGTGCGCCTGGTGCCCGGCACCGGCAAACTGATCATCAACGACAGGCCCGGCGACCAATACCTGCAATACCAGGAGGCGCTGCTGGCCAGTGTAAAAGCACCGTTGGAGATCCTCGGCCTAGAGGACTCCTACGACATCTTGGTGCGGGCCCATGGCGGCGGCGTTCACGGCCAGGCCGATGCCATCAAGTTGGGGGTGGCACGCGCCCTCTGCGAGGTGGATCCAGCCAACCGGGGTCCCCTCAAGACAGAGGGCTACCTAAAACGGGATCCGCGCGCCGTGGAACGGAAGAAATACGGCCTGCGCAAAGCCCGCAAGGCTCCCCAGTACTCGAAGCGCTAGGGATCCCTGCCATTGCTTTTTCAAGGTCGATGTTGGTAGACAAGGGTATAAGAGCAGGCCAGAGGAGGAGATTGCCATGCCCAAAAAAGGAATCCACCCGCAGTGGTATCCCGAAGCCAAAGTCATCTGCAATGGCGAAGTGGTGATGACGGTGGGATCCACCAAGCCAGAGCTCAAGGTCGATGTTTGGTCGGGCAACCATCCCTTTTTCACCGGTAGCCAGAAGATCATCGACAGCGAAGGGCGTGTGGAGAAGTTTATGCGCAAGTACGGCATGGGTGGCAAGAAAGCTAAGTAGCCGAGCCTCAATTCAAGTTTCTTGGTCTGCCTTGCTGGGCATTGCTGTGAGTCTTCGCTGACACTGGATCTATGGCCTCTGCTCAACTCATCGAGCAGCTTAAAAACGTTGAAGCCACCTTTCAGGAGCTGACGGTACGTCTGGCCGATCCCGATGTGGCGACGGATCCTGCTGAGCTGCAGCGGATCGCCAAGGCCCGCTCCTCTCTAGAAGCCACCGTCCAGACCTTTCATGAGTGGCAAAAGCTTACTCGCGAGCTGAAGCAGACGGAAGAGCTCCTGCGGGAGGTGGCTTCTGACGACCCGGAGCTGGAGGCAATGGCCAGGGCAGAACTGGAGCAACTGCGCGCCCGCCAAGAACAACTGGAGGAAAAGCTGACCCTGCTGCTGCTGCCCCGGGATCCCAACGACGAAAAAAACATCATGTTGGAAATCCGCGCCGGCACTGGCGGCGAGGAGGCGGCGCTGTGGGCAGCAGATTTGGCCCGCATGTACACCCGCTACGCCGAGAAGATGGGTTGGTCGGTGCGCCTGGCCAGCCTCTCGGAAGGAGAGATGGGAGGCTACAAAGAGGCCATCCTGGAAATCCGCGGCGACCAGGTCTATAGCAAGCTAAAGTTTGAGGCCGGCGTGCACCGGGTGCAGCGGGTGCCCGTGACAGAGGCGCAGGGGCGCGTCCACACCTCGACGGCCACGGTGGCGGTGATGCCGGAGGTGGACGAGGTGGAGGTGGTGATCGACCCCAAAGACATCGAGATCAAGACGGCGCGCTCCGGCGGGGCGGGCGGCCAAAACGTGAACAAGGTGGAAACGGCGGTGGATCTCCTCCACAAGCCCACCGGCATCCGCGTCTTCTGCACCGAGGAGCGATCCCAGTTGCAAAACCGCCAGCGGGCGATGCAGATTTTGCGGGCCAAGCTCTACGAGATGAAGCTGCAGGAGCAACAGGCCTCCATCAGCTCCGCCCGTCGCATGCAGGTGGGAACGGGATCCCGCTCGGAAAAAATTCGCACCTACAACTACAAGGACAACCGCGTCACCGACCACCGCCTCAACCAGAATTTCCTGCTCGAGCCGATTTTGGAAGGGGAGCTGGACGAGTTAATCCAAGCTTGTATTGGCCTATACCAAAAAGAGCTGCTGGCGGAGCTATCTTAGGTGGAGATGGGATCCCTTCCTGCTGCCGACCTGGCGGTAGAATGAATACCCATGTCGAGTGACCTAAGGAATCCTCCCCATGCTGGCTGAGTACCGCCAACATGTTGCTGCCCGCGCGGCCCAAGGGATCCCGCCGCTGCCCTTGAACGCTGCCCAGACCAGCCAGGTGTGCGAGCTGCTCAAGGATCCCCCTGCCGGTGAGGAAGCTTTTTTGTTGCATTTGCTTACAGAGCGGGTACCGCCGGGGGTGGACGAAGCGGCCTATGTGAAAGCGGGCTTTTTGGCGGCTGTGGCCAAGGAGGAGGTGCGCTCGCCTCTGATTACCCCCCTGCGGGCGGTGGAGCTCTTGGGCACGATGCTGGGGGGCTATAACGTCCAGGTGCTGGTAGAGCTGCTGCAGGATAGGCGGCAGGAGATCGCGGCAGCAGCGGCCCGCGCCCTTAGCCACACGCTGCTGGTTTTCGATGCCTTCCACGACGTGCTGGAACTCAGCCAAGCGGGCAACGCCTATGCGCGGCAGGTGATCGAGTCCTGGGCCGCCGGGGAGTGGTTTACTGCCAGGCCGCCCCTGGCCGAGGCCATCACCGTAACGGTGTTCAAAATTGCTGGCGAGATCAACACCGACGACCTTTCCCCCGCCGCCCACGCCACCACCCGCCCAGACATCCCTCTGCACGCCCAGAGCATGCTGGAGGCGCGCGCACCGGGAGCGATAGCAACCATTGCTGAGCTGAAGCGCCGCGGCTATCCCGTGGCCTTTGTGGGGGATGTGGTGGGCACGGGATCCTCCCGCAAGTCTGCCCTCAACTCCCTGCTCTGGCACATTGGCCACGACATTCCCTATGTGCCCAACAAGCGGGCCGGCGGGGTGATTCTGGGGGGCACGATTGCACCCATTTTCTTTAACACCGCCGAAGATGCCGGCGCCCTGCCCATCCAGTGCGAGGTCTCACGGCTGGAGACGGGCATGGTGGTGACAATCCACCCCTACGAAGGTGTCATCCGTTCTGAGGATGGCCAAGTCCTCTCCACCTTCTCCCTGCGGCCTGTGACCCTGGCGGACGAGGTGCGGGCGGGGGGCCGCATTCCCCTCTTGATTGGCCGGGCCCTTACTGACAAAACCCGCCAAGCCCTGGGGCTGGGTCCTTCCCCCCTGTTCATTCGCCCCACCCCGCCCGCCGACACCGGCAAAGGCTATACCCTGGCCCAGAAAATTGTCGGCAAGGCCTGTGGGCTGCCGGGGGTGCGCCCAGGTACCAGTTGCGAGCCGCTGATTACCACGGTGGGATCCCAGGACACCACCGGGCCCATGACCCGCGACGAGCTGAAGGAGCTGGCCTGCCTGGGGTTTAGTGCCGACCTGGTGCTGCAGAGCTTCTGCCACACCGCCGCCTACCCCAAGCCGGTGGACATCCAGATCCACAAAGAGCTGCCCGACTTCTTTGCCTCGCGGGGGGGCGTTGTCCTGCGGCCGGGCGACGGCATCATCCACTCCTGGCTCAACCGCATGCTACTGCCGGATACCGTCGGCACCGGGGGCGACTCCCACACCCGCTTTCCTTTGGGCATCTCCTTCCCGGCGGGATCGGGGTTGGTGGCCTTTGCCGCCGCCATGGGGGTGATGCCCCTCAATATGCCGGAGTCGGTGCTGGTGCGCTTCCGGGGGGAATTGCAGCCCGGGATCACCCTGCGGGACATCGTCCACGCCATCCCCTACGTGGCCATCCAGCGGGGGCTGCTCACCGTCGAGAAGCAGGGCAAGAAAAACGTCTTTGCTGGGCGAATTATGGAGATCGAGGGCCTGCCCCATCTCAAGGTGGAGCAAGCCTTTGAGTTGACCGACGCCTCAGCAGAGCGCAACTGCGCCGCCTGCACCATTAAGCTCAGCGTCGAGACGGTTGCCGAGTACCTGCGCTCCAACGTGGTGCTGTTGAAAAACATGATTGCCCGCGGCTATCAGGATGCGAGAACCCTGCTGCGGCGCATCGCCAAGATGGAGGCCTGGCTGGCCAACCCCACTTTGCTGGAGGCGGATCCCGACGCCGAATACGCTGCCGTGATCGAGATTGACCTCAGCACCATCACCGAGCCCATTGTCTGTGCCCCCAACGATCCCGACAAGGTGATGACCCTAAGCGAAGTCCACGCCCAGCACGCGGCGGGCAACCCCGACACACCCATCCAAATTGACGAGGTGTTTATTGGCTCCTGCATGACCAACATTGGCCACTACCGGGCTGCCGCCAAGATTTTGGAAGGGCAAGGTCGGGCCAAGGTACGCCAATTTTGGATCTGCCCACCCACCCGCATGGACGAGGCGCAACTGCGCGCCGAAGGGGTGTACGGCACCTTTGCCGCTGCCGGGGCGAGGACGGAGATGCCCGGATGCAGCCTGTGCATGGGCAACCAGGCCCGCGTGGCAGATGGGGCCACCGTCATGTCCACCTCCACCCGCAACTTCAACAACCGCATGGGCAAGGACGCGCGGGTCTATCTGGGATCCGCCGAGCTGGCTGCCGCCTGCGCCCTCTTGGGGCGGATCCCTACTCCTGAGGAATATCGCGAGATCGTCGCCACCAAGATCCAGCCCTTTGCCGGCGAGCTGTACCGCTACCTCAACTTCCACGAGATCCCTGGCTTTGAGGACGAAGGGCGGGTCATCCCGCGCGAGCAAATGCCCAAGCTGGAGGAAGTCCTCGGGAGCCGTTCCTAAAGGGGCCACCCTGATACCATGGCAGGGTGGTTGCGCTAGCCCTGGAGCAATCCCAATGGCCCTGAATCGAAAACTCATCCGCCAGATCCACCGCGCCCTGGCCCCCATCCTGGCCTTGCCCTTGGTGGTGACGGTGGTGACGGGATCCCTCTATCAAATTGCCCGCCTCAACGACAACTTCGACTACTACTGGCTGATCCAAATCCACAAAGGGCAATGGGGGCCTCTGGATCTGCAGGCCGTTTACCCCTTCTTAAACGGATTGGGGCTGTTGGTGATGGTGGCTACCGGCCTGAGTTTGTGGTTGCAAACGAGATCCCATCGCCCCCCCAAGCACACCGATTCCTGAGAGCTTTCTCCTGTTCCTTGGGTGAGAAAATACCCCAACCGATTTCCGGAAAACTCGACATCTTGAGCCAGCTAGACAGCTTATTCTAATGTACAGAGGCTATGCTAAAGCCTCGTGAGTAAAGCTTAAAGAGAAGCTAACCAAAAGTTAACCAAAATCCGCTCAGGAGGTGGATAGATATGGCTCTTGTTCGCTGGGATCCCTTCCGGGAAATTGACGAAATTCAACGGGAAATGAACCGGATGTTCGACCGGCTGATGGCTCG
>NZ_JANSJN010000072.1:0-1696 GCF_047462555.1 Synechococcus sp. B60.1 | reverse complement strand
GTTCGCTGGGATCCCTTCCGGGAAATTGACGAAATTCAACGGGAAATGAACCGGATGTTCGACCGGCTGATGGCTCGCCCCGCCGAGACTGATGCCTTTGCCTTTGTGCCGGCGGTGGAAATGCACGACGATCCGGAAACCATTACCCTCAAGCTGGAGCTGCCCGGCCTGAACCCCAACGATCTGGACATCCAAGCGACGGCGGAAGCGGTCTCCATCAGCGGTGAGCGGCGCTTTGAAAAACGCTCCGAAGACAAAGGTGTAACCCGCACCGAGTTCCGCTACGGGCGCTTCCAACGGGTGATCCCGCTGCCCAACCGGATCAAGCACGATCAGGTGAAAGCGGAGTACAAAGATGGCATCCTCACCCTGACTCTGCCCAAAGCGGACTCTGAAAAAGCCCAGGTGGTCAAGGTGAACGTTGTCTCCTGATGGGATGAGGCAAACGCCACTTTTGGCTTAAGCAAAATCCAGATCCTAGAGGGTAGGCCATGAGCCTACCTTTTTTGCTTTTTGGCTGGTCGATCCTCAACTCCCCTCTCCCTCAGGGAGAGGGGCTGGGGGTGAGGGAATACTCCCTCCCAGGGATCCGATTTGACCTCTGCCGCGGGGGTTGGATAAGGTTGAGGGCGAAGTGGCTGGGGAGCGAGAGCATGGCCAGCGTGACCTACGAACACGTTACCAAGCGCTACGGCGACACCACGGCCGTCCACGACCTAAACATCGCCATTGAAGACGGGGAATTTCTCGTCTTCGTTGGCCCCTCCGGCTGCGGCAAGACCACCTCCCTGCGCCTGCTGGCCGGCCTGGAAGAGGTGAGCGCCGGCTCCATCTACATCGGCGACCGCCGCGTGAACGACGTTCCCCCCAAGGATCGGGACATCGCCATGGTCTTCCAGTCCTATGCCCTCTACCCCCACATGACTGTGGCCGAGAACATGGCCTTTGGCCTTAAGCTGCGTGGCCTGCCTAGGGCGGAGATCGAAAGCCGGGTTCGGGGGGTGGCCAAGCGGCTGGGAATCGAACACCTCCTCCACCGCAAGCCCAGGGAACTTTCCGGTGGACAGCGGCAGCGGGTCGCCGTTGGGCGGGCCATTGTGCGCAACCCGGCGGTGTTTTTGATGGATGAGCCCCTCTCCAACCTCGATGCCAAGCTGCGGGTGCAGGCGCGGGCCGAGATCAGCAAGTTACACATGCAACTGGGCACCACCTTCATCTACGTCACCCACGACCAGGTGGAAGCCATGACCATGGGCAACCGCATTGCCGTCATGAAGGATGGCCGCCTGCAACAGGTGGACACTCCCCAGGCCCTCTACAACCGCCCCGCCAACCTGTTTGTGGCCGGCTTCATCGGCAGCCCTTCCATGAACTTCTTCTCAGCCAAGCTGCGGGAGCAAGAGGGCACCCTCTGGGTGGATAGCGGCGCCTTCCGCGTGCCCATCCCCTCCCACCAGGCGGATCCCTATCGGCCCCGCGCCGGCCAGCCGGTCATCTTCGGCATCCGCCCGGAAAACATCCACGATCCCCAGTACCAACCCCCAGGGATCCAACCCGCCCGCGTGCGCGCCAGAGTTGCCGTTGTTGAGCCCCTGGGCTCTGAAGTCCTCCTCCACCTCAGCGCCGCCGACCCCGAAGGGATCCTCCCCGAGCAGGAGTTTGTGGCCCGCGTGGATCCCCGTACCCAGCTTCGCGT
>NZ_JANSJN010000071.1:5813-14797 GCF_047462555.1 Synechococcus sp. B60.1 | reverse complement strand
CTAGCGGGCCTTCAACTGGAACCTGACTGCCGGGAGGAACTCCAAGCGAGCCAGAACGCGAAGACTCCTCAGCAAGCTAAGGATCTGAGTTCAGGCCGTTAGAGAACAGCCCCGGCGCACAGCCGGCTGAACCCAACTTGACGACCCTTACAACTACTACTATCTGGCATCCGCAGGAACCTCCCTTACTCAACGACATCCTGAGGCTAGCACAAATCTTTACCAAGTTGGCGGGCCGGATCCCTTCTCCCCAAGAGGGCTCCAACAAGGGGGATCTCAGGAGACACCGCTGAGGAGAGAGCAACAGCGTAGGATAGAAGGACGCCCTTTAGCCTGCTCAAATTGCCGTGGACTACAAAAGTACCCTCAACCTGCCGCAAACTCAGTTTCCCATGCGGGCGGAGGCCGCCAAGAGGGAGCCCGCCATCCAAGCCTTTTGGCAGGAAGAACAGATCTATCAGCGTCTGTCGGAAACCAATCCCGGGGATCCCTTTGTGTTGCACGATGGGCCGCCCTATGCCAATGGCGACATCCACATGGGCACCACCCTCAACAAGATTCTCAAAGACATTGTGAACAAGTACCACATTCTGCGGGGGCGCAAGGTGCGCTATGTGCCCGGCTGGGATTGCCACGGCCTGCCCATTGAGCTAAAGGTACTGCAAAGCCTCTCCCCCCAGGAGCGGGAAAGCCTTACCCCCCTGCAACTGCGGCAAAAGGCCAGAGAGTACGCCCTGCACTACGTCAACGTGCAGCGGGCCAGCTTTCAGCGGCTGGGGGTATGGGGGGATTGGGATCGGCCCTACCTGACCCTCTCGCCGGAGTACGAGGCGGCCCAGATCGAGGTGTTTGGTCAGATGGCCCTCAAAGGCTACATCTACCGCGGCCTCAAGCCTGTCCACTGGAGTCCCAGCTCGCAGACGGCCCTGGCGGAAGCAGAGCTGGAATATCCCGACAACCACGTCTCCCCCAGCATCTACGTGGCTTTTCCTCTGCAGAGCCTCAGCCCGGCGGCGCAGCCGGTTTTGGAGCCTTTTCTGCCGGGCTTGCGGGTGGCCATCTGGACCACTACCCCGTGGACGATCCCGGCCAACCTGGCCCTCTGTTTCAACCCCAAGCTCACCTATGCGGTGGTGGAGTCTCCCCGCTTCGGCCTGCTGTTGATTGCTGCCGATCTGCGGCAGCGGCTGGAGAAAGTTCTGGAGACCCCCTTAGAGGTCAAGGCCACGCTGCCGGGATCCGCCTTAGAATACTGCCAGGGACGCCACCCCCTCTTTGACCGTGCCAGCCTCTGTGTTTTGGGGGACTACGTCACCACCGAGTCCGGCACCGGCATTGTCCACACGGCGCCAGGCCACGGGGAAGACGACTTCAAAACCGGCCAAAAGTACGGCCTGCCCATCCTCAGCCCTGTGGACGAGCAGGGGAGATTCACCGCCGAGGCCGGATCCCAGTTTGTCGGGCTGGATGTGCTCTCCAAAAAGCCGGAGACCAGCGGCAACCTTGCCGTGATCAAAGCCTTGCAGGCTGCCGGCGCCCTGCTCAAGGAAGAACCCTACAACCACAAATATCCCTACGACTGGCGCACCAAGGAGCCGACCATCTTCCGGGCCACGGAGCAGTGGTTTGCGTCTGTAGCCGGCTTCCGAGAGCTGGCCCTGCAGGCCATCAAAACCGTGAACTGGATCCCGCCGGAAGGGGAAAACCGCATCACCGCCATGGTCAAAGAGCGCTCCGACTGGTGTATCTCCCGCCAGCGGGCCTGGGGTGTGCCCATCCCTGTTTTCTACGACGAAGAGACGGGCGAGGTTCTGCTCACGGCCGAGACCCTCGAGCACATCAAAGCCATCTTTGCCCAGGAGGGATCCGACGCCTGGTGGAAGCGTCCGGTGGAAGAGCTGTTGCCGGAGCAGTACCGCCGCAATGGCCGCACCTACCGCAAGGGCACAGACACCATGGATGTCTGGTTTGACTCCGGCTCCTCCTGGGCGGCGGTGGCCAAGGCCCAGGGGCTGGGCTACCCGGTGGATCTCTACCTGGAAGGTTCCGACCAGCACCGGGGCTGGTTCCAGTCCAGCTTGCTGACTTCCGTGGCCGTCAATGGCTGTGCCCCCTACAAAGCAGTGCTCACCCACGGCTTTGTGCTGGACGAAAAGGGCCAAAAAATGAGCAAATCCCTGGGCAACGTTATCGATCCCCTGGTGCTCATCAACGGCGGCAGCAACCCCCAGACGGATCCCGCCTATGGCGCCGATGTGCTGCGGCTGTGGGTCTCCAGTGTGGACTACTCTGGGGATGTGCCAATAGGCAAGACCATCCTCGGGCAGATGGCGGATGTATACCGCAAGATCCGCAACACAGCCCGCTTTCTGCTGAGCAACCTTTATGATTTCAACCCAGCGCAGGATGCCGTTCCCTTTGCAGCATTGACGGAGTTGGATCGCTACATCTTGCACCGCCTAAAGGAGGTGGGAGAGGAAATCACTGAATCTTTTGAAAGCTACCAGTTCTACCGCTTTTTCCAGGCGGTTCAGAACTTCTGCGTGGTGGATCTCTCCAACTTCTACTTGGATATTGGCAAGGATCGCCTCTACATCAGCCACGCCCGCAGCCGGCGGCGGCGGCAATGTCAGACGGTGCTGTCGCTGTTGCTGGAGAACTTGGCCAAGGCCATCGCCCCCGTGCTCTCCCACCTCGCAGAAGAGATCTGGAGCTACCTTCCCTACCCCAAGCCTACCCGCTCGGTGTTTGAAGGGGGCTGGATGCAGCTGCCAGAGCAGTGGCGGGATCCCCAGTTGGCGGCCACCTGGGAAAAGCTGCGGGCGGTGCGGCAGGAGGTGAACAAAGCCCTAGAGCAAGCCCGCACCGACAAGCTCATCGGCGCTTCCACCGAGGCCAAACTGATCTTGAAGGTGACGGATCCCCATCTGTACTCCCTCTTGGAAGAGCGGGCGGCAGAGCTGCGCTACTTGTTCATCACTTCCCAAGTCGAGCTGGTCAAGGCTGACCCTGCAGAGGAAGACCTGCAGGTTGTCGTTCAGCCGGCGGATGGGAAAAAATGCGTGCGCTGCTGGAACTATTCCACCCGCGTGGGGGAGTTTGCCGAACACCCAGAGCTGTGCGAGCGCTGTGTGGCAGCCCTGGCTGGCGAATTTTGAGCGTCGGATGGATTTCGGATGTTGGGGAAATGACTGGAGGAGCTCTCCCTGGGGGAATTCCTGGCTTAGGTTGGGTTGGCCTTCAGGATCCCGGCATCGGCTTCCTCCCGCTCCAGGTCGCGGAAGAGGGGGGTGCTGAGGTAGCGCTCGCCAAAGCTGGGCTGGATCATCACAATCAGCTTGCCGGCGTTTTCCGGTCGCCGCCCCACTTGGATAGCTGCGGCCAGGGCCGCGCCTGTAGAAATGCCGGAGAGGATCCCTTCTTCTTTGGCCAAGCGGCGGCTGTAGACCATGCTCTCTTCGTCGTCTACTGCAATCACCTCATCCAGCAAGTCGCGCCGCAACACATCGGGCACAAACCCTGCCCCAATGCCCTCGATGCGATGGAAGCCGGGCCGCCCCCCACTTAGAACAGCACTTGCCTTGGGCTCGACGGCCACCAGCCGAATCGAGGGTTTTTTGCTTTTGAGAAACCCGCCCGCCCCTGTGATGGTGCCGCCGGTGCCCACCCCCGCCACCAGGATATCCACTTGACCATCGGTGTCCTCCCAAATCTCGGGCCCGGTGGTGCGGGCGTGGATCTGGGGATTGGCGGGATTGGTAAATTGGCCCAGCATGTAGGCGTTGGGGGTGCGGCGCACAATCTCTTCCGCCTTCCAGATAGCCTCCCCCATGCCGCCGGCGCTGCTGGCCAGATGTACCTCTGCTCCGTAGGCTTTCAACAGCAGCCGCCGCTCCAGGCTCATGCTCTCGGGCATGGTGATGATTAGCCGATAGCCCTTGGCTGCTGCCGCCATAGCCAGGCCGATGCCGGTGTTGCCGGAGGTGGGCTCCACCAAGATGGTCTTGCCAGGAGTGATCAAGCCGGCTTGCTCCGCTGCCTCGATCATGCTGACGGCAATGCGGTCTTTTACCGATGCCGCCGGGTTAAAGCTCTCCAGTTTCACCACGATCTCCGCCCGGCATCCTTCCGCTTGCGGGATCCGATTCAGCCGCACCAGCGGCGTGTGGCCAACGAGCTGAGTGATGTTATCGGCAATCCTCATAGGCAACAACAAGCCAATTCAAGGCCACCTCGAGAAGCTGGGCCTTTGTCCGATGCTAACCCTACCAAGGGATCCCTGGCCGCTGTCGGCCACCTGAGGAGGTGGCTGGGGCAACCGGCCACTTTGGGAAAAGGATGATTTAGAGTGGGAGTGCACCGAAAGGACTCGTCTTCTATGCACCTGAGTGAAATCACTCACCCCAACCAGCTCCGCAACCTAAACCTCGGCCAGTTGCGCAGCCTAGCCCGCCAGATCCGCGAAAAGCACTTGCAAACGGCTGCCAACTCCCCAGTCGGCTGTCACCTGGGGCCGGGGCTGGGAGTGGTGGAGCTGACCTTGGCCCTTTACAAAACCCTGGACCTGGATCGCGACAAGGTGATCTGGGATGTGGGGCACCAGGCCTATGCCCACAAGATGCTTACTGGCCGCTACCACAACTTCCACACCATCCGCCAGAAGGGGGGTATCTCTGGCTACCTCAAGCGCAGCGAGAGCCGCTTCGACCACTTCGGGGCCGGCCACGCCTCTACTAGCATCTCGGCAGCCCTGGGCATGGCCATTGCCCGCGACCGGCGGGGAGAAAACTTCAAGGTGGTGGCCGTTATCGGCGATGGCGCCCTGACAGGGGGCATGGCCTATGAAGCCATCAACCACGCCGGCCACCTGCCCAAGACCAACTTGATGGTGATTCTCAACGACAACGGCATGTCCATCTCCCCCAACGTGGGGGCGCTCCCGCGCTATCTAAACCGCCTACGCCTCAGCCCGCCGGTGCAGTTTTTGACCGACAGCCTGGAGGAGCAACTCAAGAATCTGCCTCTGGTTGGCTCCAGCCTCAGCCCGGAAATTGACCGCATGAAGGAAACGGTGAAGCTGGTTACCGCCGTGCAGAACAATAAGGCCGGCATTATCTTCGAGGAGCTGGGCTTCACCTATGTGGGGCCGGTGGACGGCCACAACCTGGCAGAATTGTTGGATGCCTTTGAGTTGGCCCACGGCATCTCTGGGCCAGTGCTGGTGCATGTGGCCACGGTGAAAGGCAAAGGCTACCCGCCAGCGGAAGCGGAGCAGGTGGGGTATCATGCCCAATCCCGCTTTGACCTGGCCACCGGCAAGCCCTACCCGCCCAGCAAGCCCAAGCCCCCCAGCTACAGCAAGGTCTTTGGCCATGCCCTTTGCAAGCTGGCGGAGCGGGATCCCCGTATCATCGGCATTACGGCGGCCATGGACACTGGCACCGGCCTAGACAAACTCAAGGAAAAGCTGCCGGATCAGTTTATAGATGTGGGGATTGCCGAGCAGCACGCTGTTACATTGGCTGCCGGTATGGCCTGCGAGGGGATGCGGCCGGTGGTGGCCATTTACTCCACCTTCCTGCAGCGGGCCTACGACCAGATCATCCACGATGTCTGCATCCAAAAGTTGCCGGTCTTTTTCTGCTTGGATCGAGCGGGGGTGGTGGGAGCTGACGGCCCAACCCACCAGGGCATGTACGACATTGCCTATCTGCGCTGCATCCCCGAAATGGTGCTGATGGCCCCCAAAGACGAAGCGGAGCTGCAGCGCATGGTGGTGACCGGGATCCAGTACACCCAAGGCCCCATTGCCATGCGCTACCCGCGTGGCTCCGGCGTGGGGGTGCCCCTGGCAGAGGAAGGGTGGGAGCCCATTCCTATCGGCAAAGCCGAGGTGCTGCGCAGCGGCGGCGAGGTGCTGATCCTGGCCTATGGGTCGATGGTGCATCCCAGTTTGCAGGCGGCGGAGATTTTGAAGGAACACGGTATCTCCACCACTGTGGTCAACGCCCGCTTCGCCAAGCCTCTGGATACCGAGCTGATCCTGCCCCTGGCCCAACAGAGCCGCCTGGTGGTGACAGTAGAAGAGGGCTGCCTCATGGGCGGGTTTGGCTCGGCAGTGGGGGAAGCCCTTCTGGATGCCGATATCCGGGTGCCTTTGTTGCGCCTGGGGGTGCCGGATGTGTGGGTGGAGCACGCCACTCCTGAGGAGTCCTTGGCGGATCTGGGCTTGAACAGCGTCGGCATTGCCGAGCGGATCCGGGCCAAGGTTGAGAGGCTGCAGGAACGGATGGGCGCGGGATCCCCGGCCCAAGCTGCTTTGGGCGGCCCCTGAGCCTACTCTTCTGAGAGCCCCATCTGCCGGTTGAACTGCTCGACGGCAGCTTGCTGCAGAGCCTCGGCAACGGGGCGGCTGCGCAGGAGAACTTGCACATCCCGCAGCAGCTTCTCCCGCCACAGGTTCTCCCGCAGCACTTCTAGCCGGGCATAGCTGGGATCCAGGCGCACAGCCTTGGCCCCCAGCTCCTCGGCTCGTCCGGTTTCTCCCCGAATGTAGAGAGCGGTCGCCAAGGCCAAGTAGGGCTCTGCCACAGAGTCGTTCATCTCTATCGTGCGTTCCCAGCGCTCGATAGCAGCGTCGAGATCTCCCTGCTCGTAGTCCACCAAGCCGATGTTGTTCATGGCCGGCCAATAGGCGGGATCCAACTCCAGGGTCTTCTCATATTCCCGCCGGGCGGGATCCCATTGATCCAGCATTAGATAAGCATTGCCCAGTTGGAAGCGGGCGTTGGGGTTATCCGGTTGCAGGGCCACAGCCCGTTCCAAAGCCTCGGCGGCGGCAAAGTAGCTGCCCTGTCGCAAGTAAGCCGCTCCCAGCGAGTAGAGAATATCGGCGTCGTCAGGAGCCAGGGCGCGGGCCTTCTGCAGCGCTTGCACCGCCTGGGCGTAGTCTCCCCGCTCCAGGTGGACGTTGCCCAAAACATAGAGCAGCTCGGAGGAGTTGGGCACCATGGCCACCGCCAGTTGCAAGCGGCGCAGCGCCTCTTCTGTCTGGCCAAACTGGGCCAGCCGCAGCGAGTCAGTGGCCAGTTGCAGGGCCTGGGCCCGCATCAACTCCCCATTGGGCAGGGGAAGGTGCAGCAATACTTGGGCTCGAGCGGGATCCCCTCTCCCTACCCCCAACACCATGGCAAAGCCCAGCGGCAAGGTTAGCAAAAACCGGACAGGTAGCCGGAATACCAGTGGCGGCATGACACCCACGCAAAAACAGGTCATGCCCATGTTAGCTGCAGCAACCGGGGATCCTTCCTGCCAGGGCTGGTTCCAACCAGATGCATGTTTGCGCCGGCGGCGCGGAGCACCATCTCTAACTCCCCTCTCCCTTTGGGAGAGGGGCCGGGGGTGAGGGCAGCGATTCAAACAAACTAGAGACGTCGCCACCGCCGCCCCGACTGGGCCAGCAAGTCTTCGGCGGCCTTGGGCCCCCAGGTGCCGGCCTCATAGGTGTACAGCGGCGGTGCGGCATTGCCGCCCTTGTCATGGCCAGGCGGCGCCTCCCAGGCCGATAACACCGGTGTCACCACCCGCCAGGCGGCTTCCACCTCGTCGGCGCGGGTAAATAGGGTGGGATCCCCCAGCAGGCAGTCCAACAGCAGGCGCTCGTAGGCATCCGGGGTGCTCGACCCAAAGGCAGTTCCATAGCGAAAATCCATTTCCACCGAGCGGGTGCGGATCTCTGGCCCCGGCATCTTGGCCTCAAAGCGCAGGGAGATGCCCTCGTTGGGCTGGATGCGCAGCACCAGGATGTTGGGGCTCACCTCCCGGGCTGCCGAAGGAAAAAGAGAGAGCGGCACCTGCTTAAAGTAAATGGCCACCTCGGAGACCTTCTTGGCCAAGCGTTTGCCGGTGCGCAGGTAAAAGGGCACTCCCTGCCACCGCCAAGTGTCGCATTCCAATTTCAGGGCCACGTAAGTGGGGGTTTGCGAGTTGGGGTTGACATTGGGCTCTTGGCGATAGCCTGGCACCGGCTTGCCGGCAATCCAGCCGGGGCCGTACTGGGCTCGCACCGCTGCCGCGGCTACATTGCGCAGATCCGCCAGGCGGGTAGCCTGCAACACCTTGGTCTTTTCGTTGCGTACCCCGTCGCCGCGTAATGAGACAGGTGGCTCCATAGCAGTGAGGCAGTAGATCTGCATCAGGTGGTTCTGCACCATGTCCCGCAGAGCACCGGCAGCATCGTAGTAGCCAGCCCGATCCTCCACCCCCACCGTTTCCGCTACAGTAATCTGCACATGGTCGATGTAGTTGCGGTTCCAGAGGGGCTCAAAGATGGTGTTGGCAAAGCGGAAGACCAGCAGGTTTTGCACCGTCTCCTTGCCCAGGTAGTGGTCGATGCGGTAGACCTGCTCTTCCTGACAAATCCGCTGTACGATGCGGTTCAGCTCCTGGGCCGAGGTGAGGTCGTGGCCAAAGGGTTTTTCAATCACCACCCGCGTTTTGGCCGGGTCAGCCAACATCCCGGCTGCCCCCAACTGTTGGATGGCCTGGGCGTAGAAGTCCGGCGCCACCGCCAGATAAAACACCCGGTTGCCGCGGGTGGCCCGCTCCTCATCCAGTTGGCCGAGGAATTGCTTGAGACGCAGGTAGCCCTCGGCATCGCCAAGATCAAGGCGACAGTAGAACAGGCGGCGGGCAAAGTCTTGCCAGAGGGCTTCTGGCCCCAGATCTTGGGGGGCAAATTCTTCCAGGGCCGCCCGCATCTTGTCCCGATAGATCTCGTGGCTCCAATCGCGCCGGGCCACTCCCACCAAGGTAAACTCCGGCGGCAGCCGTCGCTGCACAAACAGCCGGTAGTAGGCCGGGATCAGCTTGCGGGCCGCCAGATCCCCGGAAGCGCCAAACTGTACCAGGATACAGGGATCCGGAACGCGCTCTTGGTTGAGGCCAACGCGCAGGGGGTTTTCAGCCAGGGTCACCATAGAGTC
>NZ_JANSJN010000071.1:2408-5713 GCF_047462555.1 Synechococcus sp. B60.1 | reverse complement strand
CCCCCCGCCTGCTCAACTAAAAACGCCAGCGGGTTGGCCTCGTACATCAGCCGCAGCTTGCCCTCTGGTTTTTTCTGGGTGCCCGGATAGAGGTACACCCCGCCTTGAAGGAGGATGCGGTGAAAATCCGCCACCAGAGCGCCGCTGTAGCGGGAGGTGTAGCCATCGTGGCGGTGGACGTAGCGGACATAGTTCTGGATCCCTTCGCTCCACTGGCAGAAGTAGCCCTCGTTAAGGCTGTAGACGGAGCCGCGTTCGGGAATGCGAATATCGCTCCTGGAGAGGATGAACTCGCCCAAGCTGGGATCCAACGTAAAACTGTGTACCCCCTTGCCGACGGAATAGACCAGTTGGGTGCTGGGGCCGTAGAGGATGTAGCCGGCAGCCAGTTGGCGGCGGCCCGGCTGCAGGAGATCTTGGTTGTCTGCTTCCGGACGATCCTCTAGAGGATGAAGGACGGAGAAAATCGAGCCGACGCTGAGGTTGGCGTCAATGTTGGAAGATCCATCCAAGGGATCGATCACCAGGGCCAAGCGGCTGAGGGAGCAGTTTTCCGGCAGGCGAGCTGGGGTTTTCATCTCTTCTGACACCAGCCGACACACCAGGCCCGTCTGCTCCAAGGCGCGGATGAAGGCCCGGTTGGCATAGTCGTCCATCTGTTGCTGTTCTTCCCCTTGGACATTGACGCTGCCGGTCACCCCCAACGTTCCTTCGATCAGCCCTGCCTGGCTGAGGCGACGGGCAATCATCTTGCCGGCTAGGGCAATGCGGTTCATCAGGGCGCTGAAGTCCTGGGCCTCGGCAGTAAAGCTGCCAAACTGCTGCAAGACATGGCGGGAGAGGGTGAGCACATCCCGCGCCATCTCCCGTTCGGCGCTGCTGGGCACGGCGGCGGGGGAGGGAGGAGAGCTGAGAACCATACGCGGCTTCACTGACACCTAAGAGGAAACGCCGGAACAAGAGGTTCCTGGCTTCTGTATCTCGAACCGGAGGGCAAGGACTGCGTCCCGCTGACGCAATTGGAATCTGGGATCCCCTTTACTAGGTAGGCTGGCCGATTCTCGGCGCAGGTGCCGAGAACTTACAGAGTTGCTTCAGATTTGGCCGGATCCCTCTTGTCAGGAGGGTTACGGTTGCCTTTGGGAAAAGCGGTAGGATGAGTTCTACCCATTCTTTTCCCTGCTCACTTTTCTCTGTTTCTTCTTACCAATGATGGCCAACTCTCCTTTTCCGCTGCGCAGCCAAGTGGTCACCCAGGGGGTGCAGCGCTCCCCCAACCGCGCCATGCTCAGGGCGGTGGGCTTTCGCGATGAGGACTTCGGCAAGCCCATCGTCGGCATCGCCAACGCCCACAGCACCATTACCCCCTGCAACATCGGCATCCAAGCCCTGGCCGAGCGAGCCGAAGCTGCCCTGCGGGAGGCCGGCTGCATGCCTCAGATCTTCGGCACCATTACCATCAGCGACGGCATTTCCATGGGCACCGAGGGCATGAAGTACTCCCTCGTGTCGCGGGAGGTGATTGCCGATTCCATCGAGACGGTGGTCAACGGCCAGAGTATGGATGGTCTCTTGGCCATTGGTGGCTGCGACAAAAACATGCCGGGGGCGATGATTGCCATGGCCCGCCTCAACGTGCCCTCCATCTTTGTCTATGGCGGCACCATCAAGCCGGGGCACTACAACGGCCGCGACCTCACCATCGTCAGCGCCTTTGAAGCGGTAGGGGAGTACAGCGCCGGGCACATCTCCGAGGAAGAGCTGCTGGCGGTGGAGCGCCACGCCTGCCCCGGTGCCGGATCCTGTGGCGGCATGTACACCGCCAACACCATGTCCAGCGCCTTTGAGGCCATGGGCATGAGCCTGCCCTATTCCTCTACCATGGCGGCAGAGGATGAAGAAAAAGCCGAAAGCGCTGCCCAATCGGCCAAGGTCTTGGCCGAGGCCATTAAAGCCAACATTCGGCCCCGCGACATCATCACCCGCCAGAGCATTGAGAACGCCATCTCCGTCATCATGGCCGTAGGGGGATCCACCAACGCCGTGCTCCACTTTTTGGCCATTGCCCACGCCGCGGAGGTGCCCCTGACGTTGGATGACTTTGAGACCATCCGCGCCCGCGTGCCCGTCCTTTGCGACCTCAAGCCTTCGGGCCGCTTTGTTGCCACCGATCTGCACCGGGCTGGCGGGATCCCCCAAGTAATGAAGATCCTGCTCAACCACGGCTTGCTGCACGGGGACTGCCTCACCATCTCCGGCCAGACAATTGCCGAAGTCCTGCGGGACGTGCCGGACGAGCCCAGCCCTGACCAAGAGGTGATTCGCCCCTGGCACAGCCCCCTTTACCCCCAAGGGCACATAGCCATCCTCAAAGGTAACCTTGCTCCCGAAGGGGCAGTGGCCAAGATTAGCGGCGTCAAGACACCCAAGATCACGGGGCCGGCGCGGGTCTTTGACTCGGAGGAGTCCTGTCTGCAGGCTATCCTTGCTGGCCAAATTCGACCAGGGGACGTCGTGGTGATCCGCTACGAAGGCCCCAAGGGCGGCCCTGGCATGCGGGAGATGCTCTCCCCCACTTCGGCCATCATCGGCGCTGGCTTGGGAGATAGCGTGGGCCTGATCACCGATGGCCGCTTCTCTGGTGGTACCTACGGCATGGTGGTGGGCCATGTGGCGCCTGAGGCCTACGTAGGCGGCCCCATTGCCCTGGTGGAAGAAGGGGATTTAATTACCATCGATGCCCCCGCTCGTCTGTTGCACCTGCATGTTAGCGAGGAAGAACTGGCCCGCCGCCGCGCCCGCTGGGTTCCCCCCGAGCCTCGCTACAAACGGGGCACCTTGGCCAAGTACGCCAAGCTCGTCTCCAGCAGCAGCCTGGGGGCGGTGACCGATTTGAACTTGTGGGAGTAGGCCCTTCTCCCTCAGGGAGAGGGGAGTAACTCTTGCAGGAAAAAGCGGCAGGGATCCCTGCCGCTGGGTTAAGTTGACGGCTTCGGCGCCAACTAGGTACCAATGACGCCGCCGTCATTTTTGGTAATCACCACCACCGCCGAGCGGGGATAGATGTTGTCGTCGTAGTCAGGCCAGCGCGAAGCAATCTTGCCGGCAGCGAAGTCTTCGGCACTGGTGGTGGAGCCGGGGTGCTGGACATTGATGAACATGGTGCGCTGGTCGGGAGTGGTAACCACGCCGGTGATCTCCTGTCCAATCGGCCCGGTCAAGAAGCGACGAATTTCTCCCGTATCCGGGTCGGCAGCCAGCATCTGGTTGTTGCCGAACTGGGCAAAATCTCCCTTGTTGAGGTT
>NZ_JANSJN010000071.1:0-2308 GCF_047462555.1 Synechococcus sp. B60.1 | reverse complement strand
CCCCACTGGTTTTTGGGACGAGGGTTGGCGGCATTCACCTGGTCTTGTTCCCGCTTGCTGTTGTTGGTTAGGGTGAAGTAGACCATACGAGTCTTGGGATCCACTGCTCCCCATTCGGGCCGATCCATCTTGGTGGCGCCGACGAAGTCTGCCGCGGTGCGGGTGTTCACCAGTACATCCGCCTGGCTGGTGAAGCCATTCTCGGGGGTGAGGCCGTTTTGCCCAAACAGCAGCGGGATCCACTCCCCTGTGCCGTCTTCGTTGAACTTGGCCACATACAGCGTGCCGTTGTCCAGCAGGTGGCCGCCTGCCGTCTCCTTGCGGTAGGGCTCCGCCGAGACGTACTTGTAGATGTACTCAAAGCGGGCATCGTCCCCCATGTAGAGCACAATCGGCTGTCCTTCCACCGGCGGCTGGAACACCACGCCCTCATGGGCAAAGCGGCCCAGAGCTGTGCGCTTCTTAGGCCTGCTGCTGGGATCAAAGGGATCGATCTCCACCACCCAGCCAAAGGTGTTGGGCTCGTTGCGGTAGTCCTGGGTGGCATCGGCAGCGGTGGGGGTGGCGTTGAAGCGGATGAACTCGTCGGCCTTGTTGCTAGCCAGCTCCCAGCCGTAGCGGGAGGTCTCGGTGCTCACGCCATAGCGCTTGTGTTCGCGGGGCAGGTTGGGCTTTTGATCCGGCCCTTTGCTGGTGTTAACGAAGTAGCCGGCCCAATTCTCCTCGCAGGTGAGGTAGGTGTTCCAGGGAGTAACCCCGTGGGCGCAGTTGTTTAAGGTGCCCCGTGTCATCGTGCCATCGGGGCTGAACTTGGTCTTGACGAAGTCAGACCCCCGTACCGGGCCCTGGATCTCCATGAGGGTGAGGCCGGTGATGCGGCGGTTGAGGCGATCCCGCACCACAGTCCAGTTACCGTCCGCCTCCCGCTTGATGTGGACAATGCTCACCCCGTGGGCGTTCAGCTCCTTGAGCACCTGGTCGGGATCGCGGCTACCGTCGGGGTTGACCGGATACCCCTCATCGTTGAGCTGTTGTCCTTTGGCGGCGGCATGCATAAAGCGCGGCTCCACGTACTCGTGGTTGATCACCAACAGGCCCTCGGTGGAGCTGCCCTGCCAGGGATCCTTCCCCTCAATGGGGAAGAAGTGCATACCGTCGTGGTGGCTGCCCACCTGCATCCCCTGCTCGGCGCCGGTGTTCTCCAGCTTAAACTCAGGGTAGGTGCCGGTGATGGGGATACCCCAGGCCAGCAGCGGTCGGGCAGTGTAGCCTTCCGGCACCACCACTTTGTCTTCTGCGCTCACGGGGATTGCCTTGAAACCCAGCAAGGCACTGCCGCTGGCCGCTTTGGCCGACTTACTGGCGTTGTTGAGCGCCGGCAGGCCAAAAAAGGTGGCCACTGCTGCGGCAATGCCCCCCTGCAACACTTGGCGCCGCTGCAGGCGGGCTTCTAGGATGCTGCTAAAGGTGGGGTTGGGCGAATGATTGCACAGAGGCTCGTCCCCATGACGAAGCCTAGAACCCTGCGGATTATTCACGTTGAGTTCTCCCCTTCTCTTGTCTTGTCGATTCCCTGCGTTACTGACTTCACGCATTGGGATAGGCGCTCCAAAACTAGTACCTAGAAGTTAAGAAGAGGCCAAGACTAGGTTAAGCTTCATCGATATGAAGAATTTCTTTAGGTTGAGCTAATGATTTCTTAACAAATTGTTGAACTACAGGGAATTTTGCTTTCTGATCTTTGTCTTTGACTTGTTCCGGCTAGGCTTAGGGTTCTTGTCGTATCCTAGAGAACAAATACACCCCATCGCGATGGTAGAGAAGCTGAAACGAGGTTTCTTTTTGTAAAGCGGCAAGCAGGGTTTGGGAGAACTCTGGGCTGCTGCGCCACCCCGGATGGCGACTGTTAAGCAAAACGTAGTCAAAGGGATCCCATTGTTGGGGGGGAGATCCCTTGAAGTGGCTCTCATCAGTAAAGTAGATAACTTGCCGGTGGGTGAGGTGGGGGCTAATCTCGTGGGTGGTAAGGACACCCCCTTGGGTGGTGATGTGGGCAAGGGCCTCGCGAGTGGCCTGCCAAGTGTCAAGAGACTGAAGATAGATGGAGCCGAAAAAGGGGTATTTTGCCAGGGCTAAAAAAGCCAGCAAAGACCAGGCTAGCGCTGCTTTTCTGCTTTTGACGGGGCAAAACCAAAAGGGGACTGCTTTCGCGTTTTCGATAACAGCTAGAAAGAGAAAAGGAACAACAGGTAATGCATACTGATGCACCAGATCCCGATAAGCAGGATTGCTAGAAAGTATATTCAGC
>NZ_JANSJN010000070.1:0-15137 GCF_047462555.1 Synechococcus sp. B60.1 | reverse complement strand
TTTTCTTCTCTCTGGGGTGTTGGGTTCCGCCGCGGGGGGGGGGTGGGGGTGGGTCGTGTTTGGGTTTTCGGGGGGGGGGTTGGCTCAGGAGTCGGTGTCAGGGTGGGCGTGGGGACAGGGGTCGCTGTCGGCGCAGATCCGCTGCCGATTCTCTCAGCAAAGTTACCCTGGAAGCTGTTGCCGGCCAAGTAGGCGGCGACTACTGCCTCCGGCGTGCCAGGGGCCACCTGAATGGCTACCCCCGCGCCCTCGCCCCGGGCTAGGAACGTATTTCCGGCAATGGTGCGGGCTTGGGTTCCTTGCAAGATGCGAATGCCGACGCTGCCGGCTATCCTGCCCACAACAATCCGGTTGGATTGAATGACCGGAACTGATCCCGCTCCATCCAGTTGGATCCCGGTGGTACCGCCGCTAGCTGTCTGGCGAGCCTGCAGCGCCAACCCAGCAGTCGTAGGCGGATCCCCCTCGATTTGGTTGTTGCGGAAAACCCCGCCGGAGTTGTCGCTATAGCGAACCCCCAAAGCTCCCAAAGCTTGCAGAAGGATCGCGTTGTTCTCCAGGAGCGGATTACTCCCTGGCACAGTACCGACACCTACGCCTCCTGTCTTGCTGACAGTGACCGAGATGCCGGCGACACGACCGTTGCCCGAGATCTGCACACAGGGATCCGAAAACTGCTGGCAAAAAACCTGGGCCAATTGGTTGACAGCTCCCTCCAAAACGGCGGCATTACCGTTCACCAAGATGTTGGAGCTGGGACTATTGAGGGTAACCTTGCTGGGCTGAAAGGTGCCATCGTTTACCTGAATCTTTCCGCCTTCCAACACCACCTCCACCCCTTGCAGGCTGGTTTGGCTAGCTACGATGACATTGAACAACCCGGCCAGGATCTCGTAGGCAGCAGAGCTGGTAATCCGAATCCGCCCGCCATTGGTGCCGTCACCTCCATCCAGGGCCAGGTTCTTCTCCAGTCTCTCCTTGCCCGCCCCCAAAATCTCAATCAGCACCTCCAGGCCGGCTGTAGCACTTTGCAATCGCTGCGCCTCTGCGACGGCATCGGCCAACTTAGTGAAGGGGCCTTTGGCCGGATCCACCCTTAGGATGACGGGCTCCCCAGGCGGCGGCAGAGGAGGAGAGTTGCCCGCACCTCCCCCACAGCCGAAAGCGATCCCTGCCAATAGAGGCAGCAAGAGGGAACGGGTTCGCCAGGTGGATCGGGATGCTTGGCCTTTTCTAGGAAGGGATCCTTTCATCCGTGGAAAATCCTTGGAAATCCCTATCAGTCAAACGTATCAGAAGTGCAGACACCTAGAGCCACGATAAGCCCCTAGGATCTAATTCTCCCAGACAGAGCCTTTCAAAAGAGATCGCTGGCAGGGGATCCGCGGAAGCCAAGCGCATCCTGCACAATTGCAAGTAGCCCAGGGCAGAAGCTGAGCCGGTATATCCTGAGAAGGAAGCCCAGATGGGGTTACAGATGGCCATGGCCGCTTCCGTTCGCTCGATTACACCCCAAGAACTGGCCGCCCGCCTGCGCGATCCGGAGGCCGGCCCCCTGCAACTCATCGATGTGCGGGAACCGGCAGAGCTGGAGCTGATCAACCTCAGCGCCCTTGGCTTTCGCCACTACCCCTTGAGCTGTTACAAAGAGTGGAGCGAGCGAATCTTGAGGGAGCTGGATCCCCATTGCCCAACCTTTGTCCTCTGCCACTATGGGATCCGCTCTGCCCAGGTGAGCGAGTGGTTGCAGGCCAACGGCTTTACCCAGGTCTACAACATTAGCGGTGGCATCCACGCCTGGGCCCTTGCGGTGGATCCCACCCTGCCCACCTATTGAACTTCTACAGCGTCAGGGATCCCACCTTTTGCTCCAACAACTGGGCTAGATCTTGCAAGAAAGCTGCGGCGTGGGCACCGTAGATGACGCGGTGGTCGCAGGTGAGGTTAACCTGCATCTGGGAGCGGATGGCGATGGCTTTTTCCGGCGTGGCCACCACGGTGGGGCGAGCAGCACCAATGGCCAAGATGGCCCCTTGGTTGGGAGGCAGGATGGCGTCGAAGCGATCCACCCCAAACATCCCCAGGTTGGAGAGGGTAAAGGTGCCGCTGGTGTATTCCTCCGGCTGCAGTTGCTTGCGCCGCGCCCGCTCCACCAGATCCTTCCAGCGGCGGGAGATCTCGTAGAGATCGATCCGGTTGGCCTGTCTGAGCACAGGGGTAATTAGGCCCCCATCTTCCATGGCCACCGCCACAGCGATGTTGATGTCGGCTTTGTAGTGGATCCCGTTTTCGGTGTAGCTGGCGTTGAGGAGGGGGTGCTTTTCGAGAGTGAGGGCCACAGCCTTGACCAAAAGGGCCGTCAGCGTTACCCCTTTGGGTTTTACCTGTTGGTAAAGCTGATCCAGGCTGTCGGTGGTGATGGTGTAGCCGACGTGGAACACGGGCACGCCCAAGCTGGCGTTCATGTTGCGCACCACCGCCGCCTGCAGGGTGCTCAGGGGAACCACTTCTCCCAGGGGCACAGAGACGGGGGGAGGAGTGACCGAGGAAGGAGCTGCCGCCGGGGCAGAGGCGGGCTGAGCTGCGGCCCGCTCCACATCTTCGGCTACGATGCGCCCACCAGGGCCGGAGCCGCGCACCGTGCGCAGGTCAACCCCCAGGCTTTCTGCCAATTTTTTCGCCCGTGGGGAAGCCAGGATGCGCTGGGATCCGGCTCCGTCGGAGCCACTTGGGGGCGTGGAGGGGGGGCTTGCTGCAGGCGCAGGGGTTGACCGTTGAACGGTGGGGACAGAGGCCGCGCTAGGGGCAGCCGCCGGCGCAGCACCCTTGGAGAGGGCCTTGGCTCTCTCCTGGGCCTCGGCCAGCTCCGCTTCGGTTTCGGCAATGAGGGCGATGGGGGCGCCCACCGGCGCCGATTCCCCGGCTGGGATGAGGATGCTGGCCAGAATGCCGCTGTGGAAGGACTCCACATCCATGTCTGCTTTGTCCGACTCCACCACCAGGATGTTTTCCCCTTTCTCCACCCGGTCGCCGGGGTTCTTCAGCCAGGCAACGATCTTGCCCGTTTCCATGGTGGAGCTGAGGGCCGGCATGGAGAGTTCGTGGATCATGGCGGGGGTGGCAACACAGCAGAGAAGATTGTAACCCAGCAGACGGGATCCCGGCGCACTCCCCTAGGCCTAGTGGGCGCCGGCAGCTTCCGCCTCGGCCACCACCAACAGGGTTTTCAGCAGGGAATCGGGGTTGAGGCTGATGGAGTCGATCCCCTGCTGCACCAGAAAGCGGGCAAAGTCAGGGTAGTCGCTGGGAGCTTGTCCACAGATGCCGATCTTGCGCCCGTGGCTTTTCACCGTCTGGATCACCTGGGCGATCATCCGCTTGACGGCCTCGTGGCGCTCGTCAAAGAGATGGGCCACCAGGGCCGAGTCGCGGTCCAACCCCAGGGTGAGCTGGGTGAGGTCATTGGAGCCGATGGAGAAGCCGTCGAAGATCTGGCAGAACTCGTCGGCCAGGATGACGTTGCTGGGCAGCTCGCACATGACGTACACCTGCAGGCCGTTTTCCCCTCGCACCAGGCCGTGGCGGGCCATCTCCTCCAGCACCTTGTGCCCCTCTTCGGGGGTGCGGCAGAAGGGGATCATCAAGATGACGTTGGTCAGGCCCATCTCGTCCCGCACCCGTTTCATGGCCCGGCACTCCAGCGCAAAGCCATCGCGGTAGCGGGGATCCGTGTAGCGGGAGGCCCCCCGCCAGCCAATCATGGGGTTTTCCTCGTGGGGCTCATAGCGGGATCCGCCCAGCAGGTGGGCGTATTCGTTGCTCTTGAAGTCCGACAGGCGCACAATCACCGGCTTGGGGTAGAAGGCAGCGGCGATGGTGGCCACCCCCTGGGCCAGCTTGTCTACAAAGTACTCCGGCTTGTCGGCGTACTGGGCGGTGAGCTCCGCCAGGCGCGGCTCCTCCTTGACCGCCTCGTCGTAGTGGATCAAGGCCAGAGGGTGGATCTGGATGTGGTTGGCGATGATGAACTCCAGCCGCGCCAGACCCACGCCGTCGCAAGGGATCTCGCTCAGGCCAAAGGCTTTTTCCGGGTTGCCCACGTTCATCATCAGTTGGGTGCGGGGGCGGGGCAGCTCCTCTAGCGGGATCTCCGTCACCTCATAGGGCAATAGACCAGGATAGACGCGCCCTTCCTCCCCTTCAGCGCAGGAGACGGTGATGGGATCGCCGGAGCGGAGCACCTGTGTGGCGTTGCCGCAGCCAACAATGGCCGGGATCCCCAGCTCGCGGGCAATGATGGCCGCATGGCAGGTTCTGCCCCCCTGGTTGGTGACGATGGCGCTGGCCTTTTTCATGATTGGCTCCCAGTCGGGATCGGTTTTCTCCGTCACCAGCACCTCGCCGGCCTGGAACTGATCCGAGCGGCGCACATCCAAAATGACGCGGGCTGTGCCCTGGCCGATGGCTTCCCCCACCGCCCGTCCCCGCACCAGGGGGTCGGGGCGCGCTTCCGTCTGCGTAAAGCGGTAGGTTTTGAGGCGGTTGGTGGCCTTTTGGGATTGCACCGTCTCGGGGCGGGCCTGGACGATGAACAGCTCGCCCGTGATCCCGTCTTTGGCCCACTCGATGTCCATGGGGGTGAAGCGGCCCCGCAGCGCCGAGTAGTGCTCTTCGATGAGGCAGGCCCAGCGAGCCAGCTCTAGGATCTCGTCGTCCTGCAGGGCATATTGGCGGCGCAGGCTCTCGGGGACGGGCACGTTTTTGGTGGAACGGGATCCCTCCTCGTCGTAGACCAGCTTCAGGGCCTTGCTGCCCAGCTTGCGGGAGAGGATGGGGCGCAGCCCCTGCTTTAGGGTAGGTTTAAAGACCACGTATTCGTCGGGGTTGACGATGCCTTGCACCACGTTTTCCCCCAGCCCATAGGCAGCGGTGATCAACACCGCGTCTTTAAAGCCCGTTTCTGGGTCGATGGAGAACATCACCCCCGAACAGGCCAAGTCCGAGCGCACCATCTTCTGCACCCCCACCGAGAGGGCCACCTGGAAGTGGTCAAAGCCCTTGATCTGGCGGTAGGAGATGGCCCGGTCGGTAAACAGGCTGGCAAAGCAGCGGTGGCAGGCATTCAGCACTGCCTGGATCCCGTGCACGTTGAGGTAGGTCTCCTGCTGGCCGGCAAAGCTGGCATCCGGCAGGTCTTCTGCTGTGGCGCTGGAGCGCACTGCCACATCGGTATCGGGGCCGTAGCGCTCGCACAGCTTCTGGTAGGCTTCGCTGATGGCCTGCTCCAACTCTGGGGGGAAAGGCGTCTGCAGAATCAAGGTGCGGGCGGCTTTGCCCCGCTCGCGCAGGTTCCGCACATCCTCGATATCGAGGTCTTTGAGGATCTCCCGCAGCTTCTCCTCGAGGCCGGCAGCGGCGATGAACTGGCGATAGGCATGGGCGGTGGTGGCAAACCCCAGGGGCACGCGGATTCCTTTGGGGGTCAACTGCTGCAGCATTTCCCCTAGAGAGGCGTTTTTCCCACCCACCTGGGCCACGTCCCGCAGCCCCACCTTTATGAGGGGCACAACCAAGGGTGGCTCTGAGCCAAGCTGGCGTTGAGGGGGCTGTTGAAGCTGGGATCCCAGCGTTGCTCCATCCGACATGCTTTGTCTCCTTGTGCCCATCAGAGCAAGCGTGATAGTTGCAAAAAGACCTTCTCCCGCCAGGACCTGGCCTAGCTTTGAGGGTCTATACCCCCACTGTACTGAGGGTTTTCCTGGGGCTAGAATCCCGGCGCAACGCCCCCAGAGAAGGCTGAGAAGGGGATGAGACAAAGGCGTTCTCGCCAGGATCCGGCTGAAAAAGCTGCCACAAATCTTCGCCCTTTTTTACCTAATGCAAAAGTAACCGCTCTGCCACAATGTTTTCAAAGCAGCAGTTTGCGGAAACAGGGCAAATGGAAGGCCCCAGGGATCCGGTGGCAGCAATTCGCCAGGTAAGAGTGACGGAAAAACAGCAGGGCTTGCGGCTGGATCGCGGGTTGGCGGAACAACTGCCGGAGCTGTCGCGCTCGCGCCTGCAGCAGCTCATTCGCCAGGGCCAGGTTTGGCTCAATGGGCGGCCCTGCCTGGATAAGGATCGCCCCCTGCAAGCCGGGGATGAGATTGAGGTGCGGATCCCACCAGCCACCCCTACAACTTTGGAGCCGGAGCGGATCCTCTTAGACATTCTCTACGAAGATGAGGATCTGCTGGTCATCAACAAGCCGCGCGGTCTGGTGGTGCATCCTGCTCCTGGGCATGCCAGCGGCACGCTGGTGCATGCATTGCTGGCCCACTGTCCTCGCCTTTCCGGGATCAACGGCGAGCTGCGCCCAGGGATCGTCCATCGCCTCGACAAGGACACCACCGGTGCCCTGGTGATTGCCAAACACGATCAGGCCCACCAGCATCTGCAGGCCCAGATCCAGGCCAAGACTGCTCGGCGCATCTACCTAGGGGTGGTGTTTGGCCGGCCAGCCCAGAGCCAAGGCACGATCTCTGCCCCCATTGGCCGCCACCCGGTGGAGCGGCAGAAGATGGCGGTTTTGCCCTCTGGCCAAGGGCGAGCGGCGGTAACCCACTGGCAGGTGCTGGAGCGCCTGGGCAACTACACCCTGATGCAGTTTGAACTGGAGACCGGCCGCACCCATCAAATTCGGGTGCATGCCGCCCACCTGCGCCTGCCCATTGTCGGGGATCCCCTCTATACCCAGAGCAAAACCAGCCCCGTCAAACTCAGTGGCCAAGCTCTCCACGCCTGGAAGCTCTCCTTTGTCCACCCGCGCACCGGCCAGCCGCTGCAGTTTACTGCCCCTCTGCCGGAAGAGTTCGAGCGGCTGCTGCGGCAGTTGCGCAGCCAGGCCGGATAGGCAGCTTCTAGGGTCGCTCTCGGCCCTGTCTGGCCTGTCCAATCAGGGTTCATGCTGATCCCCGTGACCAAGAAGTTTCAACCTTCAGTAAATTTTTAGAGAAGTTGGAAGTGTTTTTGCCGGGTGAGTTGTTTAGAGTTGTCCCCACACCGGTGGGGCAGACAATTAAGACAATCTCACATCTACCGGGATCCCTTGCCTGGGTGGGCGACACTAGGACTGGGTCGCAGAAGCGCGATAGCTAAGGAGGGGAGTATGAGCAAGAGCCTGCTGGAGCAGTTGCGAGAGATGACCGTCGTGGTGGCCGACACGGGGGATATCAACGCCATTGAGACCTTTAAGCCGCAGGATGCCACCACCAATCCCTCTTTGATTACAGCAGCCGCCCAAATGCCCCAGTACCAGGGCATTGTCGATGAGACCTTGCTCAAGGCCCGCCAAGAACTGGGATCTAAAGCCGACACCAAAACCGTAGTGGCCCACGCCATCGATGAATTGGCGGTAGCCTTTGGCGTGCGCATTCTCTCCATCATCCCCGGTCGGGTTTCGACCGAGGTAGATGCCCGCCTCTCCTACGACACCGAGGCTACTGTAGCCAAGGCCCGCTACCTCATCGAGCTCTACAAGGCGGCAGGGGCGGATCCCAAGCGGGTGTTGATTAAAATTGCTTCGACCTGGGAAGGGATCCGCGCCGCCGAGATCCTAGAAAAAGAAGGGATCCACTGCAACCTGACTCTGATGTTTGGCCTGCACCAGGCCATTGCCTGTGCGGAAGCAGGGGTAACCCTCATCTCGCCCTTTGTGGGCCGCATCTTGGATTGGTACAAGAAGCACACCGGCCGGGAGAGCTATCCCCCTGCTGAAGATCCGGGCGTGCAGTCGGTAACCCAGATCTACAACTATCTGCGCAAATACGATTACCCGACGGAAGTGATGGGCGCCAGCTTCCGCAACATTGGGGAAATCATCGAGCTGGCCGGCTGCGATCTGCTTACCATCTCGCCAGTTCTCTTGGCGGAGCTGCAAAACACCGAAGGCCACCTGGAGCGCAAACTGGATCCGGAAAAAGCTAAGAAAATGGACATCCCGCGTCTGGTGATGGATCGAGCCACCTTCGACCAGATGCACCGGGAAAACCGCATGGCTTCAGAAAAGCTGGAAGAAGGGATCCAGGGCTTCTCCAAGGCGCTGGAGGTGCTGGAAAGGCTGCTCACCGAGCGGCTGCAGAAGCTGGAGGGCGCCAAGGAAACGATTACCCACGCCGCCCAGGATGTCTTCCGCATCTACGACCTGGATGGGGATGGCTTCATTACCCGCGAGGAGTGGATGGGGGCGGATCGCGTCTTCGATGCCCTCGACACCAACCAAGATGGCAAAATTACCCCCGAAGAAATGCTGGTCGGCCTAGGGGCAGCCGTCTACTTGAGGAATTAGCCAGCCAGCTCTATGGGCGAGAACTTTCGCCGCATCGGAGATGGGGTAGCTGCCCTAGAGGCCCAGGCCCGCCTCTGGATTGCCCAGCGGCTACAGGGGATCCCTTACGATCCGCCCCCGGGGCCGGCGGCCAGCCAGGTGCTGCGCTGGATCGAGACGGACTTGCTCCCCCGCCTGCAGCAAACGCCCCAGGAGCTGGAAAATCTCCTGCGCGGGCTCAATGGCGGCTATGTGCCCAGCGGCCCTTCCGGCGCTCCCACGCGGGGCCGGGTGGAGGTGTTGCCCACCGGGCGCAACTTCTACTCGGTGGATATCCGCGCCATTCCTACCCCCACCGCCTGGCAGGTTGGCTCGCTGGCCGCCGAGCGGGTGGTGGAGCGCTACGTGCAAGAGCAGGGGGAATATCCCCGCCACCTGGGCCTATCCGTTTGGGGAACTGCCACCCTGAGAACCGGCGGCGAGGACTGGGCGGAGGCGCTGGCGCTCTTGGGGGTTAGGCCCCGCTGGGAGGGGGGACGGGTGGTGGATATTGAGATTCTGCCTGTAGCGGCTTTGGGCCGTCCCCGCGTGGACATAACCCTGCGCATCTCCGGCTTCTTTCGCGATGCTTTTCCCAACCTGATTGCCCTCTTCGACCGGGCTGTGCAGGCCGTGGCCGCCCTGGAAGAACCGGAAGCCGACAACCCCCTGCGGGCCCAGGTGCTGGCCGATACCCAGTACTGGCAGGAGCAAGGGATCCCGCCTTCAGAAGCGGCAGAGCGGGCGCGGCTGCGCATCTTTGGCTCCAAACCAGGGGCCTACGGAGCCGGACTGCAGGGGCTAATCGAGGCGCAAAACTGGGAAACCGAGGCGGATCTGGCCCGCGCCTACCTCAACTGGAGCGGCTACGCCTACCGAGCTGAGGGCGAGGGAGAGCCGGCTCCTGCAGCCCTGCAGCGGCAACTGGCCCGCTTGCAAATTGTCCTGCACAACCAGGATAACCGCGAGCACGATCTCCTCGACTCCGATGACTACTACCAGTTCCAGGGGGGCATGGTGGCAGCCGTGCGCACCCTCCAGGGCCGCAACCCCCAAATCTACTTCGGGGATCACGCCCGTCCCCACAACCCCAAGATCCGCACCCTGGCCGAAGAGATCGACCGCGTCTATCGCGCCCGCGTCGTCAACCCCAAGTGGATTGCCGGCGTAATGCGCCACGGCTACAAAGGCGCCTTTGAGATGGCCGCCACCCTCGACTACCTTTTTGCCTACGACGTCACCACCCACGCCGTGCCCGATTTCATGTACGCCGGGGTGGCCCGCGCCTACCTGTTGGATCCCCCCGTGCAGCAGTTTTTGCGAAACCACAACCCCTGGGCACTGCGGGATATGAGCGAGCGGCTGCTGGAAGCCCACCAGCGGGGCTACTGGCAAGAGCAAGCCCTAGAGCTGGTGCCCCAGCTGGAAGCCCTGCTGCTGGAGACGGAAGCCCGCCTGGAGGCTACCCAGGGATCCCTGGCGGGAGAAGGTTAAGTTCAGCTAAGATGCTCTCAGCAAACCAGGCGCGGAGGGATCCCAATGATGAGCAAAGCCAAGTTACTGCGAGAGATTCTGGGGCCCCTACTGGAAGATTACCGCTACTGGTTTGAGCGCTCCCGCCGCTTTTTGCAAGAAGAAACCCTAGAATTTATTAGCCCGGAGGCGCAGCAGGCCCTTCTGGAGCGGGTTTTGGCTGCCCAAGCAGAATTGCAAGCCGCAGAAGCCCTCTATCAGTTGTCGGAGAATGAAGTTGGCGTTGACCCAGCGCTGATGGCAAAATGGCATCACCTGCTGATGGAGTGCGCCGAGCTGGGCCGTCGCTTCCGCCAAATTCACCCTTCCTCTGACTCATCTGACCCGTGATGCTGCAGATCCTCTACCTCATCGCTTTCGTGGCCATCGCTTTTGTGGCCCTGCGTAACCTGGTGGCCAATATCATCACGTTGGGCAAAGAAGAGCGCAAGGCCTCGCCCCGTCGGGCTCGCCGACAGGCGCCCCACCCAGAGCTCTTGGATGAAGAAGGCAACCTGACGGAAGAGCCCTTGTTGGTGATTCGTTCGACCAGCCTGGAAGAAGCCCGCAGCCGCCTGGAAGATCTCTACTCTGGCTCTCCTGACGAGGATTAAAAGCGGCGCAGGAGCTTCCCCTTTCTCGGTGTCGGCCCGAGTCAGTTGTGGGGGTAAGTAGCCTTTCTTGGATGAAGTTACGATAAAGCACCCGGCGCCGAGCACTATTCCTAACTCCCCTCTCCCTGAGGGAGAGGGGTTGGGGGTGAGGGTAGCGGCGCGGAGCACTTGGGTAGGCGGCAAGGTATCTTAACCTTGTTTGAGGCAACCACAGTCAATCTGGTTCTTCACCTGGTGGCCTCTGGAGCTGGCCTGCAGCATTGACGCAAACGTCACAAATGGGATCCGATTCCAATTCCGATTTCGAGGTGGAAGCCGTCCTGGAGGCGGTGCTGAGCAAGCTGACGGTTTTGGCGGAGACGGGACAGACCTTTGGCCAGCCGATTACCATTGGCGACACAACGATTGTCCCCTACGTGTCGCTCTATTTTGGCGTTGGCGGAGGAGGGGGCCATTTTGGCAAAACGGCCAGCGGCTTTCGCAGCAACGGACGGGATCCGGCCAGCCTGTTTGGCGGAGCGGGGGGCGGGGTGCGCATCGAGCCGGTGGGCTTTTTGGTGATCCGAGGGGAGCGGGTGGAGCTGCTGACCACGGCCCAAAAGCCCGGCCAGTGGAGCCAGCTTGGCGAGACTATAATTCCCCTGCTCCAGCAGTGGCTCCGGAGCCGGGCCGGCAACTCTTCAAATGACCAGCCAAATGACTAGCCGCGAATGGAGAGGCGGGATCCCTGGGGGGAGGGCTGCACCTCGATGCGGTGGGGAAAGGCCTCTTGCAGGCTGGGGATGTGGGTGATCACCAGGATGCAGGCAAAGTCAGAGGCCACAGCGTTGATGGCCGCCAGCAACTGGGCCCGCCCGGTGGCGTCCTGGGAGCCAAACCCCTCGTCGATGATCAATGTTTGCAGGTCGGAGCCGGAGCGCTGGGTAAGCAGGCGGGAGAGGGCCAGGCGAATGGCGAAGTTGATGCGGAAGGCCTCGCCGCCGGAGTAGGTCTCGTAGGGGCGGGTGCCGCGGGGATCGGCGATGAGGATGTCGAGGGTTTCAATTAGCTTGTCCGAGCGTCGCCCCGAGCGCTGGGTTACAAAGCGCAGATGGAGGCGGTGTTGGGTGAGGCGGCCCAGGATCTGGTTGGCTTGTGCCTCTAGCTCTGGCAGAACGTTTTCGATGATCAGGGCGGGAATGCCGTTGCGGCCGTAGGCGTTGGCCAGCTCCTGGTACACCTGCTGCTGGCGGCGGGCCTGCTGCAGTTGTCGCTCTAGCTCTGCCCGCTCCGACTGTTGTTCAAGGGCCTGCTGCAGCCGCTGTTGGGCCGCCCCGATTTGAGAAAGCACCTGATCCAGCCCTTGCCGGTGCTCCTGCAGAGCTTGGCGGATCCCTTCCAGGTGGGCGGGCAAGACCTCAGGCTGCTCCGCCAGTTGTTGCTGCAGCGCTTCCAGCTCTTGGGTGGCCTGGGCAAAGTGCTGCCGGCTTTCCTGCAGGCGTTGGGACAAGATCTGGCTGCGGGCTGTGGCTTCCGGCAGCTCCTGGCGGGCTATTTGGAGGGCCTGCAGGCGGGCCGGCCACAGTTGCGCCTGGGCCAGTTCTGCTTTTACCTGCTGGTGCAGGGATCCGTCGTAGCCGAGGTGGTGCAGCGCCTGCTCGATCTGGACCAGTCGCTCTGCTAGGGCAGCCGAGGAGGGCGTCTGCTGCAGGGCTTCCAGTTGGGCTTGTAGGGAGGCGATTTGCTCACCTAGGCGGGCGCGGCGCTCCTGGGCTTTGCGCAGTTCTTGGGAGCGGCCCAGGGCCCAGCGCCAGCGCTCCAGCTCCCCTCGCTGCAGGGCGTGTTCGCGCTCGTCGTAGCCCAGGTGTTGCAGGGCCTGCTGGATCTGGGCAAGCTGCTGCCGCGCCTCTGGAGCATAAGCTTCTTGGTTGAGGATTTGCTCCAGTTCTGCCGCTTCTGCCCGCCAAGCCTCCAGTTGCCGCTGCCGCTCCTGCCCGGCCTCCCACTGCTGCTGCAGCCGCCCCTGGAGGTGCAGGCGCTCGTCCCAGCTGGCCAATTCTTGCTCAAGACGCCGGGCTTCTTCTTGCAGCAGCCCGATCTCCCGGTCGGCCACCGCCAGTTGCTCGCGAATCACAAAGAGCTCGCCGGCAATCTCTTCTTGGCGCTGGCGGTGTTTCTTCAGCACCACCGCCCTCAGGGGCGGGCTGAGCGGACGGGTGCAGAGGGGGCAAACCCAAGTCGGGGCAGTCGGCACTTTGGTGGGCGGTGCCAGCGTGGACTCGGCAGGCTGCTCTGAGAAGAGGGAGCCTGCGGTTACTTCGGATCCCGGTTCTGCAGCTCCCTCGGCAATGGCCTTCGCCCCCGTCAAAGCATGGGTGGGACGGCACCAGCCAGAGTCTGGATCCGAAGGGCCTAGGTTATCCGGTCGATCCAGATCTTCTAGCTCTGCAGGATCCAAACGCTCGGCGTGAAAGGACTCTGCTCCGCTATCGCCAACAGGAAACTCTTCCCAGCGAGCCTCTAGCAGGCGGCAGCGCTCTTCCTCCTGTTGCCACTGATGCTGGAGAACCCGCTGCCGCTCCTGCAGCTTCTGCACAAAGAGGCGGCGCTCTTGAATTTTTTCCAGCACCTGCTGCTGGTAGAGGCGCTGCCGCTCCAGCTCGGCCAGGGCTGCTGCCCCGGCAGCAATTTTCTGGGCCAGTTGCTGCTGCTGTCGGGCCAGGCTTTCCTGGCTTTGCAGGTGCTGCCGGAGGAACTGGAGGCGGGCTTGCAGGCGTTCTCGCTCGCGGCGGATCTCCTCCTCCCAGTGCCGCTGTTGCTCGAGGAGGGCAGCGGCTTGGGCCTGGGCCTCGTTCAAGATCTGCAGGCGCTCCTGGGCTTGCCGGTAGTGGTGGAGGGCGTTTTCGATGCGCTCCCCTTCTGCCAGCACCTGGGCATCGGCCTGGGCTTGGGCCTGGCAGGCGGCCAATTCCTGTTGCAGCCGCTGCATTCTGCGCAGTTGCTGCTGTTGGTACTCAGCTTGTTGGGCCTGCAGCTTTTGGCGCTCTTGGAGCAGGTATTGCTGTTGCTCGAAGAGGTGGTGAAGATGGCGATCTTGGGCCATCAGGGTTTGATAGCGTTCGTAGCCTGCCAGGATCTGCTCGCTTTGGGCAATCAGCTCTTCCAACTGGAGCAGGTGCTGTCGTTGGGCTCGCCACTGCTGTTCGGTGTGGTGCAGGTTGGCGCTGAGCTTGTGCAGGTGTTGGGTGAGTTGCCGGTGGCGCTCCTTCAGGATGTGGCGATGTTCATAGGCACGTTCTAGAGTCTGTAATTCCTGCTGCTGTTGGGCCAGGATCTGCTGCAGATGGGTTTGCTGGTGTTGGAGCTGCTCCAGTTCAGCTTGGATCTGCTCAATGGAAACCTGTTGTTGGTCTAGCTTGTACAGGCGCTCTTGGAGCAGGTCGGCTTTGAGCTTGGCGCTGCGGGCCTGTTCGCGGCAACGCTCCGTCAGCAAGTCATACTGCCCCAGCTTGAGCATGTCGGCCAAGATCTGCTTGCGCTCCCCCGGGCGCTTCAGGGTAAAGGCATCGGCCTGTCCCTGGCGCAGATAGGCAGAGTGGAGAAAGGTGTTGTAGTCGAGGCCAAGCTGACTTGTAATTGCCTCTTGGGTGGCGCGCAGGCGCCGGCGGGTGAGGCTGCGCCAGCGGGCTTGGCCGTCGGCTTCTCCAATTTGAATTTGCCACTCCAGGGATCCTTCCCCCGACAGGTGGCGGCTGCGCAGGATGCGGTAGGTTTGCCCCCGCGAGCGGTAAATTACTTCCACCCAGGTTTCGCTGGCACCTTTGCGGATGAGATCGCTGTCGTTGCTGGCCCGGCTCTGTCCCCAGAGGCCCCAGGTCAGGGCGTCCAGCAAAGCCGATTTGCCCGCCCCGTTAGGGCCACAAATGCAAGCGGTGTGGATCCCGCGCAGATCCAAAACCGCCTGAGAGTAGCAGAGAAAATTGTGTAAGGTCAGGCGAACTGGGATCACAAGGGCGGCTCTGGTCGCTGCAAAACAATGGCGATGAGCCATTTGCTCCAGTTTATGAAGTTATTGGCTAGATCCCAAGTTTTGCCACGGCCAGAAAACGGTTGTCCCTCCGCCCTGAGCTCACCAGGGAAAGCGGCATTGCTGCTGAAGAGAAGCAATCCGGGGGAGCAAGGGCGGTTACAGCCTGTTAATTTAAAATAGGGTACAGGTGTTCAAGAGGAAGGAGAGAAAGAGAGGCCAACCCATTCTTTGGATCTACGGCAAAGAGTTGTAGAAGCTTATCAGGCAGGTAAGACCTCTATCCACCAGGTAGCCGAACGGTTCATGGTAACCAAAAGAACAGTATACCGCTGGGTGCGACAGTACCAACAAACTCAGGATTTAACCCCCAAGAAAGTAGGCACCAAGTGAGTAGGTATTTTGGAACAGCATCGACAGGAAGTGATGGCAATCATTGCAGAACACCCAGACTTCTATCTGTGGCAGTATCAAGAACTGTTGCGGGGGCGCTTAGCGATTGATGTAAGTACTTTCACGATACACAACTTCTTGAAAAAGTGAGGGATGACTCTAAAAAAAGACTTACCGCAGCGCGAGAGTCCAAGAAGAGGAGGTGCAAAGAGAACGACTAGCTTGAGGATTTGATTGCCCTCGACCAGACAGGGGCGTGGGAGGGAAG
>NZ_JANSJN010000069.1:7635-15586 GCF_047462555.1 Synechococcus sp. B60.1 | reverse complement strand
CGCGGTGGGGTAGTTCATTTATCTGGACTATAGGCAAAGGGAAAGAGTGCTCACATGGGCGTTGCCAGGGGATTGCGCGGGAGGTTAGGTTTTGTAACAGTCTTCCGGCGGAGCGACCCCAGAGATGGCAACCCAAGCTTTTCTGCCGCTCTGGTTAGGCCGGCTTAGACGAAAAACTGTCCATCTGAGGGTGAGATCTTGCTGTTGAATTGCCTAGATCCTGTGTTGCTGGCTGTCGAAGCCGCTGCTTCCGTTGAGCCGCCAGTGGGAGACAACCTCTCTCCCCTGATCTTGGTGGCGGTGCTGCTGGCGTTGGTGGTTATCTACTTGGCCAGCCGCATCGCCGGAGAAATTGCCGTTCGCCTCAGCTTCCCCCCGGTGCTGGGAGAGTTGCTGGGGGGTGTCTTGGTGGGAAGTTCTGCCCTGGGGCTGCTGGTCTTTCCAGAAGGGCCGGTCTCCCCAGAGACGTTGCACAACTTGGCCCACTCCTCCGCCTTGATGCAACTGCTGCAAGTGACTGCCGGCCTCGACGAGGGATCCCTTGTGCCGGTGTTTGCCTCCCAGACTGAGATCATCAACGTCCTCTCGGAGATCGGGGTAGTTATCCTCCTATTTGAAATTGGCCTCGAGTCGGATCTGGGGGAACTGTTGCGGGTTGGCCCGCAGGCAGCGGCTGTGGCCGTTATTGGGGTTGCTGTCCCCTTTGCGGCGGGAACCCTGGGCCTGCTCTACCTCTTTCACGTGCCCGCCATCCCTGCCATCTTCGCCGGGGCGGCTCTGACGGCAACCAGCATTGGCATCACCGCCCGCGTCTTGGCCGAGCTGCAAAAACTCACCTCCCCCGAAGGCCAGGTGATCATCGGCGCCGCTGTCCTGGACGACGTGTTGGGCATCATCATCTTGGCCGTGGTGGCCAGCTTGGCCAAAACCGGAGAGGTTGACGTCGCCGATGTGAGCCTCATCATCCTCAGCGCTGTCGTCTTTCTGGTCGGCTCTATCGTCTTGGGGCGACTCCTCAGCCCCTACTTTGTGGCCCTTCTCAACCACCTGAAAGCCCGCGGCAACCCCCTTTTGCCCGCTCTGGTGTTGGCTTTCTTGTTGGCCTACGTGGGACAGGTGATCCACCTGGAGGCGATTTTGGGCGCTTTTGCCGCCGGCCTGATTCTGGGGGAAACCGACAAGCGTCAAGAGCTAGAAGAACAGATCAAACCCGTTTCCGACCTGCTGGTGCCCATCTTCTTCGTCTGTGTCGGGGCCAAAACCAACCTCGCCGTCCTTAACCCCGCCATCCCTGCCAACCGGGAGGGGTTGATCATTGCCGTCTTCTTGGTTAGCGTTGCCATTTTCGGCAAGCTGGCCGCTGGCCTGGGGGCGTTTGGCAAGCCGGGCATCAGTCGTTACGCTGTCGGCGTGGGCATGATTCCCCGCGGCGAAGTGGGTCTGGTGTTTGCCGGCGTGGGAGCGGCCAGCGGCGTTCTCTCCGAGGCTCTCGACGTCAGCATCATCGTCATGGTGATTGCCACCACCTTCATCGCCCCCCTCTGGCTGCGGGGGGTGCTGGTGGGCGGGGAAGCAATAGAAGCCAATACGTCCGGCCCAGACGACGCCCCTCCCTCTCTCTTGGAGCTACAGGCGGAGGCCACGGAGCAAGGCCGCAAAGACGCTGCCAGTGCTCCAGAGCTCGCTCCCCCAGACTCAGGACGGGTGGGTATTCCTGAGGGTTAATCAACCCCTCAGTTGCCGCCAGATGGCCTGTACCAGCAGTCGCAGAGGGTTGCGCCGACGTGGTTTCCCATCTCGGATCCTGTCCGTTGTCTCTGCTTGTGGCGCCATCGCTTGCACTGACGGCGGGTCGAACCGCTGTATTGTGGTCGAGCGTCGATCCACCACCTCTGCCTTAACGCTGCGGAAGCCCACAGCCTGGAGACACTGCTGAAAATCGGCATCGCAGGAGCGGCGAACATAGTATTGCAGCCGCACCTGATCCCCCAACAGGATCTGATCTCCGTCCTTGAGATCCCAGCTCAGACATCTCTGCCCGTTCACTGAGATGCCGTTGGTGCTGCGCTTGCCCTCAAGATTGCCGTCCAGCAGCCGGTAGGTGTACTGGCCGTCCTTGTGCGGTAGCCGCAACAGCAGCGCATGTTGCCGGGAAACAGCTGCCGAATGGATGACAATAGCGTTGCTGGGATCCCTGCCGATAGAATAAGTGGCGGCACTGAGGGCCACGGCCCGCCGTCCCTGCTCGTCGTCGATCACTAGCACATGCCAAGTCTGGGATGAAGAGAAGGCGGAGTCGGTAGGCATGGTCTGAGCATTGGCCGGGGGTTAGCTCCGCCGAGGGGGGACTCGGCAAAAGAGAGGCTTTCCCTCATAATGATAGGACAGGGCTCCCCTAGCAGTGAGCAATTGTAAACAGCAGCTATGACTTCAGCTTCATCCCTTCTCCAGGAACTCCCCCCGATCTACCCCGGGGTGGCTGTGCGGGTCATCAATCCCAACGATACTTACTACCTCTTTGAAGGACAGGTGCAGCGGGTTACCGACGACCACGCTGCTGTCCTCTTTGAGGGCGGCAACTGGGATAAATTGGTAACCTTCCGCCTCACGGAACTGGAAGTGGTGGACAAATCCCGTCGCTAGCTTGGTTTTCCATGCGCAGCCATTGGCAGGAACCATTCCTCTGGATCTGTGCCGCTGGGATCCTCCTCTTTCCCGTGTGGCTTGGGCTAACCGTCATTGGGTTGGCCACGGGGGATCCCCTTCTGCCGGTGGGAGTAGAGCAGGCGGCAGTGGCTGTGGCGGGCATTGGGCCAGTATTTGCCATGCAGTGGCGCAAACCGTTCGACATCTTCAGCCTGTGGGTGGCCGCCATTCCTCCCGAAGAGCTCACCCCCGGCCAACGGCGTATTTTAGCTGCCTTCCTCAGCCCCGAACACAAGATCTTGACGGTATTGGCGGCACTCCTGCTGCTAGAAGTCTTTGAGCGCCTCTACGACTTTGCCCCCCTCTTTGCCTCCCTCACCCCCGGTGGCGGCACCCGCCTGGCCGGCCTGGCCATAGCCGCCTTCGGGTTTTGGGGGGCCAACCTGTTTTTCCAGATCCCCATTGCAGCCGTGCGGGTGCTCCTCCTCAGCGAGCTGGAGCTGGCCCAAATCGATCCCATCCCTGCTGAGGAGATCGAAAGCCGCTTCTCCGTTGTTGGCGATCGCCACATCCCGCTGCTGCAACGGCTGTTACGCTGGGTTGCCGCTCTGGGATCCGCAGTCCCATCCCAAGGACAAAAGGATGAAAATCAGAGACTTGACTGTAAAGTAACAGAAGTATCTGAAGCTGCCAGCTCAGATACTGAATCTGAAGGACGGGAGGCTGCCACACCGGAAACAACCCCTGACTTGACCTAGACAGGTTGCTGGGACGGATTTCCACCCCAAAGAAACTGCAGCTCGATGTTAGAGTGGATGGAATCCAGACTGTTGTCTGACCATCGGCGTTCTCCCGACCTTCGAGGCTACCGCACCGGCAATGGCGAGCAACCTTTCCTCCCGCTTGAAACAGTTCACCCAACGCCTCAGAGAAACCACCCAGCTTTCCCCGTTTTTCACCGAGCAAGCCACCAGCGAAACCCAAAACCTCGCGCGGGAGTTGGCTCAGCTTGGAGAATATGCCACCCAGCTCAGCCAGGTGGTGATGGAGGTAGACTTCCTCAACCAGCTCCATACCCGTCTCTTGAATGAGCGGGAAGTGCTGCAGCAAGAAAAAGACAACTTAGAAGCACGGGTCTTCGAGTTGCAGCAGGAGCGCAACGAGATTGAGCCCCAGGTGATGTACCTGCGTGAACAACTGAGCCAGGCTGCTTTTCAACTGGAGCAAACGCAAAACCGCGAGCGCAGCCTTAGCGAGCGGGAACGGCAATTGTCAGAGATTGTAGCCCAACTGGAGCGCCGGCGGGCCGTCCTCAACCAGGCTATCGAAAACCTCACCAACCAAGAGGCCGATTACACCGTTCGCAACAAAGAGCTGGAAGCCGTCATCAAGGATAACGAGCGCAAAGCCAAGCAATACTTAGAAGCCGCCAACCACTACCGGGCCTACTTGGAAGAGCTGAACGCCCAGATACAGGAAGCTCAGGCCAAGCTGAGGAGCCTCGGTGTTGAGCCCAAACCCACTGACCTGCCGCGGCTTGAGGATATGGAAAAGCCGACTCCCATCCCTACCCCGCCGCCCTCCACTCCCATCGGCTACCCACCACCCCAACAGTCTCCTCCACCCCAGTCGGGCGGTTACTGGTCGGACAGCCCCTTCGATGACGATCCCTGGAGCTAGGTTGCCCAGCCCACCCCCCACGACCCAGCTCTGCGGCAAAGCTCAGTGCTCTCTGCCTTGACCCGCCTTGGGAGGAGGTGGTGAGACACGTACTCTGAAGAAGAGATCCACAGGAGGGGATCCCTTCTAGGGATCCAGCGTCTAGTTGCACCCAAGCCAGACCTATGGAACCGACTGTGCCGGATTTACAAGCCCTCAGCCAATGGGATCGGCAGTTCTGCCGCTTTGCCGAGCAGCAACAGCTCCTCAAGCCCAAACAACTGGCCTTGGCCCTGAAGATCCAGCGGCAGCAGCACGGCCCCCTGGCTTTGATCCTCTGGGAGTTGGGGTTCGTGGGCCTGCAACACTTGGCCCAGTTCTGGGAGAGAGTATCTAGCGGCGCCGAGCTGCTCCGAGACGAGGCCCTCGGCTGAGAAAAGGGGCAAGAGCCCCAAGGTTCTGCGCTATCCCTCTGTGTCCCTGGAAGAAGCTGGAATCCACAAGCATAGGTCTAGCCCTGCAGTCAAGTCGATTCTTCCGGCAGCAGACCTTTGGGATCCTCTGGCGGCGGCAGATGCGCCAGATCCACAGTCGCTCCCCCCAACAGCCGGGCTTGGATCCCTTTGAGGACGACATACAGCACCGGCACCACCAGGAGGCTGAGTAGGGTTGAGACGAACATACCGCCGATAACAGCCGTGCCCAGAGATTGGCGGCTGGCAGCCCCGGCGCCACTGGCCACCGCCAGCGGGAAAATGCCCAGGATCGTGCTCAAAGCCGTCATGAGGATGGCGCGGAAACGCGTCTCCGCCGCCTGGATCGCGGCCTTGGCCAGTGGGATCCCTTGGGCAACCAGTTGGTTGGCAAACTCCACGATCAAAATCGAGTTCTTGCTGGCCAGACCGATCAACATCACCAGCCCCACTTGGCAAAAGATGTCGTTGGCCAGGCCCCGCAGCAGTTGGGCCGAGAGCGCCCCCAAAACCGCCAGCGGCACCGCCAGCAGAATGATCAAGGGATCCACATAGCTCTCAAATTGGGCCGCCAGCACCAGGAAGACGAACACCGACCCCAAAGCAAAGATCAGCGGCGCCTGCCCCCCCGACTCGATCTCTTCTAAGGACAGGCCCGACCACTCGAAGCCAAACCCCTGGGGCAGCAAGCGGGCAGCCAGACTTTCCATAGCCCGAATGGCCTGGCCCGAGCTGAAGCCCGGCAGCGGGCTGCCCTGGATCTCCGCCGAGCGGAAGAGGTTGAAATGATTGATGAGCGCCGGGCCGGTGGTCTCCTCCACCTGAACCAACGTGCTCAAGGGCAAGAGCTGCCCCTGCCCACCGCGCACGTAGAACTGGCCAATACGTTCGGGGCTGCTCCGGAAAGCCTGGTCCGCCTGGACGTAGACCCGGTAATTGCGGTTGAACAGGTCAAAGTCGTTGACATAGGTGCCTCCCAGCAGCGTCTGTAGCGTGCCGAAGACCTCGGCCAGCGGGATCCCCAGCACCTGCGCTATGTCCCGATCCACCTTGACCTGCAACCGGGGGGAGTTGGCGTTGAAGGTGGGCGGATTAATCCGCACGCCCAGGGGGGGCTGGCCCGGCGGGGGCGGCGAGTTGCCCACAAAGAAAAAGGCGTTGGCCGTCTGCTGCAGCAGGTTGAAATCGTTCACCCCCCGATCCTGGAGTTGGAAGGTAAACCCGCCCGTGTTTCCCAGATCGGGAATGGCTGGCGGCAAAATCGGGATCACCAACGAGCGGCTGATCCCGCCCAAAAAGGGCCCGAACAGCCGGTTGACAATCGCCTGCGCCGATTGTTCCGGTCGCCGCCGCTTGTCCCAGGGCTTGAGGGTGGCGAAGATCAACCCGTTCCCCGGCGAGGGCCCAGTAAAGCTGAACCCCCCCACGATCACCTGGTTTTCGATTTCCGGGATCCCGTCCAAAATGGCGCTGGCCTGCCGGATGACCCGGTCGGTGTAGTTGAGCGAAACCCCCGGCGGCCCCTGCACAATGGTGATGAAAAAGCCCTGATCCTCATCCGGCACAAACCCCGTTGGCACGATCTGGAACAGCCAATAGGTGAGGCCCAGACAGGCGACAAACCCCGCCACCACCACCAGCCGCAGCTTCACCACCAGCTCCAGCAGCCGGCGATAGGCGGCGCGGATCCCTTCCACCGCCCGGTCAAACCAGCGCAACAGCCAAAACATCTGCTCAGAACGTGGGCGGATCAGCAGCGCCGACAACGCCGGGGCCAGGGTAATGGCATTAAACGTAGACAGGGAAACCGATACGGCAATGGTGACGGCAAACTGCTGGTAGATGCGGCCACTGGTGCCGGGAAAGAACGCGATCGGCACAAACAAGCCCAGCAGCACCAGCGTCGTGGCAATCACCGCCCCCAGCACCTCGTTCATCCCCGCCGAGGCCCCCTGCAGAGGCCGCATGCCGCGGTCGCGGATGTAGCGGGAGATGTTCTCCACCACCACGATGGTGTCGTCCACCACCAAACCGGTGGCCAAAGTGAGGCCAAACATGGTCAGGGTGTTGATGGAAAAGCCGAATAGGCGCACAAAGGCGAACGTCCCCAGCAGCGCCACCGGGATCGTGACGGTAGGGATAAGGGTGATGCGCCAATCTTGCAAAAAGATAAACAGCACCAGCACCACCAGGACGATAGCCTGGAGCAGGGTGAAGATCACCTCTTGTACCGACTCGGTGATGAACAGCGTGGCGTCGAAGGCGATCTCGTAGATCAAGCCGGGCGGGAAATTTTTCGCCAGCTCGGCCAACGTCTGCCGCACCTGCCGCGACACCTCGAGGGCGTTGGCATCCGGCTGCTTGGTGATGGCGATCCCCACCGCCTCCTGGCCGCCGATGCGGAAGAACGTATCGTAACTTCGGGCTCCCAGCTCCACCCGGCCCACGTCGGCAATGCGCACCAAGCCGGCATTTGGGCTGGCTTTGAGGACAATTTGGGCAAACTCCTCCGGCTGGGAAAGCCGACCCGTGGCCTGGACGCTGATCTGAAACTCCTGATCCGGCAGGCTGGGCTGGCTGCCGATTTGGCCGGCAGGCACCTGGATATTCTGCTGGCGCACCGCGTTCACCACATCCAGCGCCGTCAGCCCGTAGCCGGCCAGCCGCGTCGGATCCAGCCAGATGCGCATGGCATAGGTGCGCTCCCCAAAGACGATGACATCGCTAACGCCACGGATGCGCCGCAGGGCATCCCGCACGAACAGCTCGGCGTAGTTGCTCACAAACAGCTCGTCGTATTCCCCCGCCTCTGAGCGCAGCGCCACCACCTGCACAAAAGCGCTATCGCCCGCCTTTTCCACGCTGAGGCCGTTTTGAATCACTTCTGCCGGCAGCCGCGCCTGCACGCGTGCCACCCGGTTCTGCACATCCACAGCTGCTGTGTCCAGATCCCGATCCGGGCTGAAGGTGACGGTGATCTGGCTGGTGCCGTTGCTGCTGCTGACCGAGGAGATGTACCGGATGCCCTCGACGCCGTTGATCTCCTGCTCCAGCACATTCGTTACCGCCGTCTCCACCGTCTCGGCATCGGCCCCGGGGTAAACAGCGGTCACCGTCACTGCCGGCGGCGCCACCTGCGGGTAGTAGTCCACCGGCAACAGGGGGATGCTCAC
>NZ_JANSJN010000069.1:0-7535 GCF_047462555.1 Synechococcus sp. B60.1 | reverse complement strand
AGTCTGCACCGTGTAGACAAAGGTTTGGGCGCCCAGACGGGCTACCGCCGTCACCGGCACCAACAAAGCTGGCCGCTCCTCCCAGACGATGCGGGTTCGCACAAACTGGGCGTTACGCAACTGGCCGGCGGGGTTCTCCAGCAAGGCCTTGGCCAGGACCGACTGCGTGCCGGGATCCGCTTCAGGCGCAATGAAAGAGACTTGGCTGGTGCCGATGACCTCGCCGCCGCTATCTAGGATCTGCACCGGCGTGCCGATGCGCAGGCGGGGGGCCTGCTGCAGCGGGATGTTCAGGTTCAGCTCCAGCGCCTGGGTTTGGGTCAGGGTGGTCAAAACCGTCTGGGGTGTCACATAATCCCCCTGCCGCACCAACACCTCGCCGACAATGCCGGCAAAGGGAGCCGTGACCTGGAAAAACTGCAGTTGCACCTGCTGCCGCTCCGCCTCGGCCCGGGCCCGCTCCACCTCTCGCTCTGCCCGCAAGATGGCCGCCTCTTGGGCCCGGATCTGCTCCTGCTGGGCCGCCAAGGCTGCCTCCGCCTGGCGCAGATCGCGGCTGGACTGATCCGCTTGCGCCTGGCTAATAGCCCCCTCGGCCAAGAGGCGCAGGTTGCGCTCGTGCTGCTCCTGGGCGAACTCTGCCGCCGCCTCCAGCCGCAGCCGCTCCGCCCGCAACTGGCTGAGCACGGCTCGACTGCTCTCCAGGTTGGCCTGGGCCGCCGCGATCCCCGCCGTTTGGCCGGCCACCGCCGCCTGTTGCTGCCGGCTGTCGATCGCAAACAGGGGCGCCCCGGCAGAGACCTGGGATCCCAGCCGCACGAACACCTGGGTTACCTGGCCGCTCACCTGGGGCCGGATGCTTGCCACCTGCTGGGATCCGAGGCTGGCGATGAACTCCGCAGTCTCCTGAATGGGCCGTTCTTCCACGGCGCCGATGGCCACCGGGGTGGGCTGGCTTTGTCCACTTCCTCGGCCTTCCATGCCGCGAGGGGGGCCCCCCGCTCGACAGGCAGCCAGCAGCAAAGAAAAACACAACAGCGGCAGAGCTGTTCGCAATCGCCTCATGATTACAACTGCTCCCACAACAGAGGGATCCCCTCTCTGCATTGGCTCAACTAACCAAGGTAATGAGCCTGTGCCTTCCTGCACCTGTGCAAAAGCGCTTGCCATCCTTCCCAATCCAGAACTAAGGTGTATGCTTAGCCAAAAGCCCAGCTTAGCGTCCAGAGCCCCAGCTCGCCGGACAACGGCCATCTTTGGCCAGACGGTTCTAAACTTGTTGCGCAAGCATCGGATCTTTTGTTACCTGACGCGAAGGCAAGTCGCTGCAGTTGAGGAAGTTGATATGAGGACTGTAGCCGTAACCTGGTTTCGCCCGCTGCAGCTCGACTGTCGTCCTCAGCACTGGCTGTGGAGCTGCCTCGGAGCAGCAGCCATCACAGCCTTCACGGCGGTTGCTGCTTGGGCGCGGCCAGTATTGGAAGTGCGCATGACCATGGGCTTGCCCATCAGCCCCAACTATTGGTACCTGGTGGCCCTCAGCCGGGCCGGCAGCCCTGGCCCCACTGCCAACCTGGTGGATCCCAATGTCCGCGTCGGGCCCAATGAGTATGCCTTTGTCCAGAACTGGGACTACCTCATCCGGGTTACCCCCCTCAACGAAGAATCGGTCTTGCAGTCCACCATCCAGCGGTTTGGCGAGCCGGAGCGGGAGTTTGCCGTCGGCTTTAACCAGGTGCGGGCAGAGCGCCTCAGCCGCGACCGCGACACCCTCCGCTTCCAGATCGACATCTCCGAGCTCCAGGGCCTGGACGGGCGGGATCAGGATATTCAGGTGGCGCTGCTCACCGCCCGTGCCCCCTTCCGCGTCGCTCCTGAAGAAACCAACCTGGCCATTGACGCCACCCGTGGCGAGCTGCCCCACTACTACCGCCTCAGCCTCTCCAACCAGCGGCAGGTGGTTGTGGACGATCCCCAGCGGCAAGAGACAGTGCGCCGCAGCCGAGAATTGATCCAACAAAGTGGCTCTGGGGCTGCCCTCACCCGCGACCTCATCGAGGGGGGAGCTTTGGAGATTTTGGCCGCCAACATTCTTACCTTTGAGCTGCGCCTGGTGGACCGCTAGGGATCCTCTCCCCTGCAGGCCCAAGATTGCCGCCATTTCAAATCCCTTCTTTGGCAAGAGAAGCTGGGCTGGGATCCAACATCACAAACAGAAACGACTCCAGCCCTGCCAGGTAGGTGAGCACCTGCTCCTGGGCCGCTTCCTGGTCGATCCGATGGGCTTGGGCCGCCTGCTCGACCAAGCTAGCCACCGCCACTGGCCCCTGCAACAGGGATCCCAGCCAGGCCATCTGGGGGGCTGGTATGGTCAGGCGCCCACGGCTGGCCCCCGGCCAGTTCATGACAAACTCCAGTTTTTTTTCGTGGGCCTGGGCAAAGTTGTGGCAAAACTCGGCGTTGTCCATCAGGATGGGGTTGAGCTGCACCCTGCCCTCCAGCCAGTCGGCGTCGCTCCAGGGCAAGACCAAGGAAGAGCCGGGGTGCTCCGCCCAAAAGTCGATGAGGCGGTGGTCGGGGTAGATTAGCTCGTAGAAGTGGTTTTGCTCGGCAGGGGAAAGCTTGTCCAGCTCCGCCTGCAGCCAAGCCGGCATGGCCCTATCTTTGAAGAGCAGCGTCGGATCCCAGTCGGCGTAGTCCACCAGGCAAACCAAGCCCAGCTCCGCCTCTTGAAGCATGCGCAGGAGATCCGGGAGCAAAAACCCTTTGTCGCCGGGTAAGAGGTAGTTGGCGCGGATGTTGGTGTCGTCGCTGTAGATCTGGGGATCCCAGCGCAGGGCAGCGCGTAGCTCGTCAGAGGCCAGGCTGGCCATGAACTCCCGCACCCGCCGGCAGGCTTCGGGGGTGGGCAGCTCAAACAGGCCCAGCAGCCGGAACGCCTCCTGCAGGCGGAAGATCACCTGCCGCTGGTAGGCGTGGTGCAGGTTGGCCCGCAAGATCCCGTCCGGCTTGAGCACCCGCTTAAGCGCCTTCAAGCCCGCCACGGGATCCTCAAGCAGATAGAGCACGTCGTTGAGGCTGATGAAGTCAAACCGCTGCCCCAGTTGTTCAATCTCCAACAGGTTGAGGGCATGCAGCTCCACCTCCCCAAAGCCGTGGTAGCGCAGGCGCCGCTCCGTTGCCTGCACCGACGCCGGCGAGAGGTCGCAGGCCACCAGCCGCGCCCCTGGGTTGGCCTCCGCCAAGATCAAGGTCTCCCAGCCGGAGCCACAGCCGACGTTGAGGATGGCGATCCCCTCGCTGGGCAGGATGGCGCGGGTACGGGCGTATTGGGCCGTCGTCCAGCTCAGGCGGTACAGACTACCGATGGCGCTGCGGCCCGACGCCTCAACAGGTACGTTGGGATAGGGCAGTTCCTCGTAGAGTTGCCGCAAAGACTCGGTTGTGCTGCCGGCCATGGGATCCACTCCAGGAAGCTGCTCCCTATGCTAGTGTCTCAGGAACGCCGCAATAGCGTCGGCAATGGCCTCATTGCCCTTGCGATCCAGCTCCTCCGACGCCTGGGGTGGGTGAGGGGGATCCCGCAAGAAGTCCCAGGATCCCGCAAAGAACTCTTCCGGCGAGAGGATACGATGCCAGCCGTAGCGCCGCAATCCCTCCACCAAGAGGGGCGACTCGGCAAAGCTGGAACGGTTGACACAGGCCATGGGGATCCCACAGCGCAGCGCCTCCGCTAGGGTGCCATAGCCCGGCTTGGACACCACCCAGCGGCAGAGGGGCATGACATCCACCGGGCGCCACCTCTGCCCGTCCAGAATCTGCAGGTTGGGCAAAGGGGGAGCCTTGGGGTCGAAGGTGAGAAACTGCCAGTCGGGAAAATCCAAAAGCCGCTCGTAGGGCAAGCCCTGCAGCCCTAGCCCGCCAAAGGTTAACAAAACCGTGGGCCGCTCCCGCTCCAGTCCTAGGCGCTGGGCCACCTCCCCGGCCAAGTAGCGGGGATCCGACCCCGTCAACCCCACGGGTTCCTGGTGGGGAAAGGCGCCCATAGGCTCAGCAAAGGGCAGGCGAAACAGCCGCTGGCAGCGCCCGTACAGCTCGCGGATCCAGCTTACAAAGGGCTGAAACTGGGGGCCGTACTCTTGATAGATAAAGTCCCAGCCGAAGTTGCTGGCCATCCAGCAGGGGATCCCGGCGGCCTCGGCAATGGCGGCGGCAATGGGGGGCACATCCCCTAGCAGCAACGGCACCCCCTGGCTGCGGATGAACTCCGCCTCTTCTCGGATGAGGTCGGCAGACCCCGCTTGGAACGCCCGCAGGGCCACTAACGTCGCCGGCAGATCCGCCTGCAGCCCATCCGGCTGCACCACCCCCACGTCCAAAGCGCGGGGCCGATGCAGAAACTCCCCTTCCCCGTAGCGCTCCAGCAGCCAAGCGGGAGCCGGCGTCACCCAAATGGGCAGGATCTGCGGCTCCCGCCGCCGCAAAGTGTTCACCACCGCCGTCAGCCGGGTGACGTGCCCAAACCCATGGGCCGTTGCCGCCACATAGAGAGGAACTGGATTCACCGCCATAGCCTTAGGAAAGCACAGGCTGAGACTTTTCCCGCCGGGATCCCCAGAGGTTGCTGGCCAAGATGAGGCCCAGGCCCAGCAGCGATCCTGGCGCGATCGGCTCCTGCAACAGCACCGCGATCAACCCCAGCGACAGGAATGGCGTGACATAGACCCAATTGGCCAGGGATCCGCGCTCGTCCGCCAGCTCCAGCGCCCGCAGCCAGAACACAAAAGTCAGGCCCATCTCCGCCAAGCCGATGTAGGCCGCCCAGCCCAGCCCTGCTAGAGTCCACCTCAGCTCCTGCAACGGCAATAGCGCCAGGCAATAGCCGCTGCCGAAGACAAACCCCAGGAACAACTTCAGCACGGCATCCCGTCCATCCCGCACATTGAGCAGCCAGTAGAGGGCCCAAATAGCGGCGCTGCCCACCGCCAGTCCCACTCCCCAGGGATCCTCCACTTGCAGGGTGCCCCAGGAGCCCCCCGTGGCCACCAGCACCACCCCCACCAGGCTCGTTCCCAAAGCCAGCAGCAGCCGCCCGCGCAGGCGCTCCCCCAACAGCGGCACCGCCAAGAGAGCCAGCAGCAGCGGCCAGGTGTAATTTAAAGCCAGTGCCGCCTGGGCCGAGAGGCGATCATAGGCTTGGAAGAGCACCCCGTAGTAGCCAAACGGGTTGAGCAGCCCCTGCAGCGCCGACAGGCCAATTTGGGATCCCTTCTGCTGGCGGACAAGAGGCGCCCGCCCTGTTACCACCAGAACCATCCCCAAGATTAGGCAGGAGCTACACGCCGAAAAAATCAGCAAGACCGTCGGTGAGAGGTGCTGCAACCCGAACTTAAAGGCGCTGGCCGCTGTGGCCCAGCCCAAGATAGCCGCTGCCAGGTAGGCGCGGGCCCGCCAGGGATCCCTGCGCATCAAAAGCTGTCCAGATCCCTGTTTTCTGCCTTTGGCCTCGCTCCGGTGGGAAGGCCCAGCCGCGGCGCCACCACCCAGACGTAGAGCAGGTAGCCCAGACCCGCCACCACCGCCCACTTGAGAACAGTGGTGAAAACCCGGAAGACCAGCCCCACCAGCAAGATACAGCCCAAAATGGCCAAAACCGTCAGCAGTGGACGCCCCCACTCAGCCCAAGTGCGAACGGCATTTTTCCCCTGAGACGAGCTCAGCGCCCCAGAGGCCGCAGCCGCCTGCTCCAGTTCGCGCTCAAGCTGTTTTAGCCGTTCTTGTTCTGAGAAAGAAAGATCCGACATAGGGAGCAGTCTCCAGAATACAGGGCCATCTCCATCTTACGAGCTGCTCCCCAAAAGCAGGGCAAGCTAGGCCCGCGCCGACGGGATCTCTTGGGCCATGGCGCGGAACAGATCTAGAGCTGGGCCAGGGCGACGGTTAGGACGCGGAGCCGGGATCTCGTTGGGCACAAAGGGCCTTTCGACCACCACTTTGGGCTTGGCAGGCGCAGCCGTTGCCGCAGAGTTAGAGGAAGTTGCCGACTGGCTTGGAGCGGATTGTCCAGGCACCGAGCGAAAAGGCCCGGTTACAAAATCCACCAGACCGCCGAAGAGAATGCCAAAGAAGGAAAAAAGACCGCCGAACAGCTTTTTGAGAATGCCCATTTTGCCGATGTCGTAACGTTCTGCAACTGGCCACTCATTATTGTTAAGAACGGGCAGCTTGGCTATAGGTAGATATGCTTTTTTCAACCTCAGGGATCCCCCACCGGTCTGCCTGTGGCATCGAAGCGCCGCAGCGGTAGGGCCAGCTCCAGCTCCTGCAGCTCCAGGGGTTCCGAGAGGGGCCGGCTGCGCCCCAGCTCAAAGCCATCGGCTGCCGCCGGGTTCACTGCGTAGCCCATATCTGCCATCGCTCCCACCGTAAGGATGCTTAAGGGATTGGGCACCCCCCGGTCGAGGCGGCTGGTCATCAGCTCCCGACCCAAGACGCTCTCCCGCCAGTGGGAATCGCGGGATCCCTCCCCAAACTGGTTCTCTAAGGGAACAGAAGGGGCATTCCCCCCCAACGTGGTAAAAGCGGCAACCGCCCGCGGGCCAATAAAGTGGGGGTCATAGCCCGGCGGCGTCGGCTGATCCCGCTTCACCAAGCCCACCGTCAGCCCCTTGGGATCCCAGACGCTGGGCAAAAAGCCAAGCGCATGGCCCAACTCGTGCAGGGCAGTAATGGGCAGGTCGCCCCGCTCTTCCAAAGCCGAGAGGTTTCGGCTGTTGAACACAACCACAGAGTAGAAAGGCAGGCCATTGGAGGCCCGCACAAAACAGGGAGCCGCTCCCCCTAAAATCCGCTCGTCGCCCAGGTCTCTTGCCCGCACCTCCACCAATAGATCGTCGATAGGGAAATCGAGCGGCGTGCTGGGAGCCCCCGCACCACACTCGCCGGCCCGGATGTTGGTGGGCCCCAGATCCGGCTGATCCCCGACGATGATCTCCTGCCACCTCAAGGCCGCGCTGCGGACAATGGCTTGCTGGCTGGGAGTGAGGCTGTTGTCGGGAAAACGAACGTCAATGGTGAACTGAGAAACAGGGGCAGTTATCGGTGAAGGCAAAAGGGTGGGAACGGCAGTCGGAGGAGAAGAAGGGGGGAAACCACCCCCTCCCCCGCACGCTTTGAGCAGCAGTAGCAGTAGTACAGCTATCAGGGATCCGAGCAGGCGCAAGCTCCACGTTCTCCCCCCAAGCTTCCGAAAACCCTTCACACTGCCTCCAAAGGCCCCACAGCCCAGACGGATCATAGCGGTTGCCCGCATTTGCCGAGCAGGATTTGCCCTAGGCTCTGCCACCCATACCCATTCCCAATGGGTGATCTCTAGGAGGCTGGGGAAACCCCTCTGGATCCTCAGTTGCTTGCCAATGGTATAGCTGTTGACGAGGCATGCCATTCCTAGACAAGCACCCAAAACGGTGAAAAACCCAACCGATGGCAAACGCCTAGGAAATGTCTCAGCCAACTCGCTAATGAACATACTCCCC
>NZ_JANSJN010000068.1:0-15938 GCF_047462555.1 Synechococcus sp. B60.1 | reverse complement strand
GAGATGCAGTGGTTCACCCAAGCTTGAAAGCGTCTCTCCCGACCAGACAGCCGTTGCAGCAGCTCCCGACATCTCCGCCGAGTGCTGCGTGTGCCCTGACTGGCCTTGCGTTGGAGAAGCGCTCTCAAGCAGGAGTAGTGGTCTCTGACCTGGTTCAACTGCTGTCCATTCCAGTGATCCCCCTCAGAGGTATGAGCAATATCTCTCCTACCCAAATCCATGCCCATTGCCTTGACAGCGTGCTCCGGCTCTGGTGCCTCAGACTCCACGCCAATCTGAATGAAGTTAGGAACTGTCTTGGCGTTTGACCAACGTGGCTGCTTTGGGATGAGAACCCGCAAGCATCCCGCGCTGGTAGTGACCTACATCCAGCTCAAAGCGCTCGCGTCCCTCAACGGTGGTCAGTGACACTGTCCAGTCCTTCTCCCGAAAAGAAAAGATGCGGGCACCGTAGGTAACAAAGCCGCTCTTGAACGCTTTGACCGGACGATTCTTTTGCTGGGCAACCTTGCGGGCAGCGGCTAACCTTCTGCCTACCTGTTGTGCCACTCGCGCTAGCGGGACGGAGTCCTTATTGCTGGAGAGCCCAAAGCGGGTACGAATTTCGCGGTAGCAGAGCGATTGAAGCTTGACGGCGTTGACCACCTTCTCTGGCGTGTTTTGGTTGACCCAGTAAGGCCTCCGGCCCGCTGGCGCGAGGAGTGCTTGTGCAAACGCATCCAGAGTCGCCTCCAGCTTGGCGGCTTGCGACCCAGATACCTTGAGCTTGCAGGAGACAGTTAAAACTTGGGTCATGTTACAACTATACGACGTCATCTGCATTCCTCCCAGCCCTGGCCCTACGGCTACAGGGCGGGGTTCTGCGGTTTCTAGCTAAATGGACTACAGAAATACCGGAATCACCGTCGAGGCTCAAACGGCAAGGTACCCATGGTACACGCTGCAATTGTCCTTACGATCCTGCTGGGCTTTTGGGGAGTGGTGGTCAAGCGAAATCTAATCATGAAAATCTTGGCCATGGATGTGATGAGCACCGGGGTTATCGCCTTTTTTGTCATTTGGGCCGCCCGCACCGGCGTGTTCACTCCCATCTACAAGCCCTGGCGCCAGGTGGACTATGCCGACCCGGTTCCGCAAGGAATCATCCTCACGGCCATCGTCATCGGCCTGTCGGTGCAAGCTCTGATGTTAGTGGGGGTGATGAAGCTGTCCCGCAATCATCCCACCCTGGAAGTGGAGAGTATTGAGCAGGCGGTAGCTGATGACTGAGCTGACGACCGAACTTACGTTGGTCTGGGTGGCACTGCCCTTTTGGCTGGCCTTCGCCACCTACTTGCTGCCGGCTTTGACCCGTCCCGGCCTGGTCATCATGGCTGGACTGACGATAGCCTACGCAGTGCGGCAGGGAGGCCTGCCAGGGGCAACTGCTGCGCCGTTGGAGCTCCAGTTGCTGGATCACTTCGGGGTGACGCTGCGGATCGATGGCAACGCCGCGGCTATGCTCCTGGCCCACGGCCTGGTCACCCTTGGGGTAGCCCTGTATCTGGATCGGCGCTTTGTGGGCAGCCGCTTTCTGGCCATGCAGTTGTTAATCATCCACGGCAGCGCCAACGCCGTCGTCATCAGCGCTGACCTGATCAGCGTCTATGTGGCCCTGGAGGTGCTCAGTATCGGCGTGTTTTTGCTGCTCACCTACAGTCGCCGAGCAGAGTCCCAGCCGATGCTGGGGGAAAGCGCCCCGCACCGCTCTCGCGACCGTCAGCTCTGGGTGGGGCTGCGCTACCTGTTCATGAGCAATGTGGCCATGCTCTTCTACTTGATGGGCGCAATCCTGGTCTATGTGCGCACCGGATCCCTGGCGATGAGCGGCTTGGCCCTGGCCGACCCCACGGCTCTGGCCTTGATTGCCGTTGGCCTTCTGGCCAAGGGGGCGGTCTTTGTCGCCGGCCTGTGGCTGCCCCTCACCTACGCCACTGCCGATCCTGTCATCGCGGCGGTGCTCAGCGGTTTTACTACAAAAGCAGGCGCCATGGCCCTTGTGCGCTGCAGCGAGTTCTCGCCCCTCTTGGTGCAGGGACTGCCCTACTTCAGTGCAGGCGCGGCGGTCTTTGGGATCCTTCTGGCTTTGATGGCCAGCACGCCTCAGCGCCTTTTGGCCTGGAGCTCGGTGTCGCAGATGGGATTTGTCATCGCTGCACCCCAGTGGGCGGGTTTGTACGGTCTGGCCCATGGGCTGGCGAAGCCCTTGTTGTTCGTTGGGGCTGCGATAACCAATTGCTGGCGCTGGCCGCTGCTGATCTTGGGGACGGCCTCGCTAGCAGGGGTGCCCGGCACTTTGGGCTATGCGGCCAAGGCTCTTAGCTTGTCGTCTCTGGATCCCTGGCACGAGTGGCTGCTGGTGGGGGTTACTGTCGGCACCACCTGCATAGCCGTGCGGGTGCTGCGGGCTTTTCCTTCTCAAACCAACGGGGACACTACCCCGGCATGGCCAGACAAGGTGGCCCTAGTCCTTTGGGGCGGGGGCTTGCTCTGGTTCTGGCTGCCGGCGGCCTATGACGTCGATAATCTCATCAAGGCGTTCCTTAGCTTGGGCCTCGGGATCCCCCTGGGCTGGTTTTGGGAGCGGATCCCTGTGAAGGGATGGCGGCTGGATGAAGGGCTAGAGGCAGTGGTGGGCGGCTTGAGTGTGGTGTTGGTGCTGGTCTGGATTCTGCTAAGTAGAGTGAACCATGTGGCGCTACCCTGAGTTGGGCTTACTGGAAATTGGCCTGCGGCTTTTGATTTGGTTTTTGCTGACGGGTAATCTGAGTTGGGACAATGTGGCCATCGGGGTAGCGGCGACGCTGCTGCTTCCCCGACAGGCTTCTGCGCCGGTGCGGTGGCGGGATTGGGGGCGGGTGCTCAAGGAGATTGTTTTCGCCGTTCCGAAAGCTTACTGGGAGGCCTTTGAGATGATCCTCAGGCCCCACACCGTAGAGGAAGTTGTATACAAACAAACTCTCCCCAATCGTTCAGCGGGACTGGTGTTTCTCGATATCTTTTTGATTACTTTTACGCCCAAAACCATTGTGCTCAATTGCGATGCCCAAGGCACCTACGAGGTGCATCTGCTCAAGCCGCGGGAGGAGGCGTGAACCTACTGCTGTTTCTGCTGATCCTGACCCTATGCCTGCCGCTGTATGCCGCCTGGCTAAAGGAGGATATTTGGCAGACGATGCTGGCTTTTGCCAGCTTATCCACCAAGACGGCCATCCTGGTTTTGGTGGTATCTGTGGTGCGAGATGACTGGATGATCGGGATTGTGGGGGTCTTGATTTTGTCGGTGGGCAATGCAGCCCTGATGCTGCTGGCCCACGTGCTCAAGCGCCTAGAAATGCTTTAACTGGGTCGGGAGGAATATGGAAGTTTTGGTGGAAGCTCTCAGCTATCTCCTATTTGGGATCGGGGTGCTGTTTTGGCTGTGGGGAACGGCACCGCTCCTTGGAGATCGCTCCATTTTGTTTAAGCTGCACGGCCTTTCGGTGTCCGACACCCTGGGATCCATGAGCATCATGCTGGGGCTGTTGCTGCGGATCCCCAGGGAGTGGCCTCTGCTGGTGTTGGCGCTGATTTCCTTGGCCATTTGGAACACCATCTTGGGCTATGTGCTGGCGTTTTGCTCGCAGCGCAAGTCCCTATAGGAGGACAGGATGGAAGAGACTTTGTTGCTGGTGATCGCTCTGCTGTTGCCCTTGACGGCTGCCTTGGTCGTGACCCAGACCAACCCCTATCACGCCCTAGTGATGCGAGGCATTTTGGGGGCTATTGCCGCTTTGATCTATGCCCTCTTTGGGGCAGCGGATGTGGCCTTGACGGAAGCCCTGGTGGGCACCATGCTTTCCATTACTCTCTACGCTATTGCTGTCCGCTCCTCCCTGAGCATGCGCCTGGGCGTTTTGGAAGGTAGCCCGCTGCTGGAGGCCAAGACGGAGGCGGCCCAGCGTCTGCTCCAGCAAATTCGTCGGGGTCTGCAGCCGCTCCATATGCGTTTGGAATTGGCTGCCTATGAGAGTGTGGAGGCCTTAGCGGCAGCCCTTCGCAATCGAGAGATACACACCATGGCCCTTGAGGCTGGCAGTGAAACAGAGGAGTATCGCCTGCTCACCCGGGTGCCTCGCCTGCAAGAGATTTTGGCCCAGCAAACTCTGTCCTCCGAGGTTCTTGCCCCATGAGATGGCTGTATGGCATGGCAGTGCTGTTGGCGGCGGTGCAGCTCATGGTCGCCGATGCGGGAGCTGTTTTGCCTGCGGTTGAGCCTGTATCGACTCTAGCCAGAGAAAGCGGTGTGCCCAATACGGTGACGGGCCTGATCTTGCGCAACCGCCTTTACGACACGGTTTTCGAAGTAGTTGTGTTTTCTACGGCAATTTTGGGTGCCCAATACCTGCTGGCGGATGAGCGACCGACGGCCAATGTAGCTCAGTTTACCGATATTCCCTCAATTGTGTTGGCGCGGGTGGGGGCCACCATTTCTGCCCTGATTGCAGTGGAGCTGGCAATTCGAGGACACCTGACGCCGGGGGGAGGCTTCGCTGCCGGTGTGGCAGGGGGAACGGCTATCGGTCTAGTTGCCATTACTGCTTCTTCTGCCTGGATGGAGTCGGTTTACCAGCGATGGCGAGCTGCCACTTGGGAAAAGCTCTCAGTGGTGGCTTTTATTGCAGCGGCGATGCTGGCCCTTGCCGGTTGGGAATTGCCCAGGGGCGAGCTGGGATCCCTTTTCAGCGGCGGCTGGATCCCAATTCTCAACATTTTGGTGGCCATCAAGGTGGCGCTGGGATCCTGGGCGGCGATTTTAATTTTTATTCGCTACCGCGGCTTGTTATGAGGGCTTGAAGGGGTTGATAACCTTCGTGTCAAGCAAATAATTGTAGGTGGTGTTATCTTCTTGTAGCCGCTCGAAGTCCGAATCTTCACCAACGTTTGGGATCGATCTGAGCACTTGGCAAAGGACTTTTTTTGCAAGTTGGAGTAAGACTTGCTCCAGGATTTTGCGATGTTCGGCTTCTGCACTCGCGCCGTGACGCCTCTCCCTTTCTTTAAGGGCTTTGACAATGGCCTCATCAACGTTGCGAACAATTAGAGAACAATTAGAGTGGTCATGGAGCGTCTGATTCATTTACGCTGCACAATACGGATATGATCCGGACGATGCAACGATTGCAATTCCATCATTGCTGACAGAAAGGGAGGAATCCCTCAAAGCCCTAAGGAAGAACCCTAGAGCACCTAAGTACCGATGTCATATTGCCTTTGCCCAGATGGCATTTTGATGGCTCTAATTTTACCTTCTGCTTCCCACCATCGCTAAGTGTTTTCGTGGACTCTCAAGATTTTCGTTGCTTCCTTAAGACAGACATACCGCTGGATAACTTTTCTCCTGAAATTAGCAATGCCGTTGTACTGCTATGCCCGTAAATGTCCAGAAAGTTGAGTACTAAATCCAACCTCCTCAATCAATGGCTTCATGGATGGCTTTGCCGCGAAGATAGCGATGACAGTATCAACGTGCAAGTTTCCCCGCCCGACGAGCAACTTGACCTGCAGGCGACCTCTACAATAGAAGGCTGACCCTGCCACCTCTGGGATCCCTATGCCACGCCGCACCGATATCCACAAAATCTTGCTCATTGGAGCGGGGCCGATCGTTATTGGCCAAGCCTGCGAGTTTGACTACTCCGGCACCCAAGCCTGCAAAGCCTTGCGAGAGGAGGGCTACGAGGTGATCCTGGTCAACTCCAACCCGGCCACCATCATGACGGATCCCAGTATGGCGGATCGCGTCTACATCGAGCCGGTGACGGCGGACTTCGTGGCCCAGATCATCGAGCGGGAGCGCCCCGATGCCCTGCTCCCCACCATGGGGGGTCAGACGGCCTTAAATGTAGCGGTGGAGCTGGCCCGGCGCGGGATCCTAGACCAGTACGGGGTGGAGCTAATTGGGGCCAAGCGGGAGGCCATTGAAAAGGCGGAGGATCGGGAGCTCTTTAAGCAGGCAATGCAGCGGCTTGGCCTGGCCGTGCCCCGCTCAGGGTTGGCCCGCAGCCTGGCCGAAGCCAAGCAGATTGCCCAAGAGATTGGCTATCCCCTCATCATCCGCCCCGCCTATACCCTAGGGGGCACGGGCGGCGGCGTGGCCTACAACCAAGAAGAATTTGAAGAGATCTGCGCCGCCGGCCTCGAGGCCAGCCCGGTCTCCCAGATCCTGGTGGAAGAGTCGGTGATTGGCTGGAAGGAGTTTGAGCTGGAGGTGATGCGGGATCTGGCGGACAACGTGGTGATCATCTGCTCGATTGAAAACATCGACCCCATGGGGGTACACACCGGCGACTCCATCACCGTGGCCCCGGCCCAGACCCTTACCGACAAGGAGTACCAGCGGCTGCGGGACTATGCCATCGCCATCATGCGCGAGATCGGGGTGGAAACGGGGGGATCCAACGTGCAGTTTGCCGTCAACCCCGCCAACGGTGAAGTGCGGGTGATTGAGATGAACCCGCGGGTTTCCCGCTCTTCTGCTTTGGCCAGCAAGGCCACCGGCTTCCCCATTGCCAAGATTGCCGCCAAGCTGGCCGTGGGCTACACGCTGCCGGAGCTCCCCAACGACATTACCCGCAAAACTCCGGCCAGCTTCGAGCCTACCCTCGACTATGTGGTCACCAAGATCCCCCGCTTTGCCTTTGAGAAGTTCCCCGGTTCGGAGCCGGTCTTGACCACCCAGATGAAGTCGGTGGGGGAGGCGATGGCCATTGGCCGCACCTTCCAGGAATCCCTCCAGAAGGCGCTGCGATCCCTGGAGATCGACCGCCCCGGCTTTGGCAGCGACCGGCCGGAAGTCTTCCCCACCCCAGAGGAGGTGCGGGCCAACCTGCGCACCCCCAACCCCTTTCGCCTCTTGACCATTCGCACCGCCCTGCTCATGGGTTTTTCCGTTCAGGAAATTGCCCAGCTCACCCACATTGATCCCTGGTTTATCGACAAGCTGCAGGAGCTGGTGGAAGTGGAACAAGCCCTCAAGGGGCGGGAGCTGGGATCCCTGAGTGCTGAGGATCTGCGCCACCTCAAGCAAATGGGCTTCAGCGACCGACAAATTGCCCACCTGACCGGCTCCAGCGAAGCTCAGGTGCGGGATCGCCGTAAGCAACTGGGGGTGATCCCCACCTACAAGACGGTGGACACCTGCGCTGCCGAGTTCGAGGCGACCACCCCCTACCAGTACTCCACCTACGAGAGCGAATCCGAGACCTTCCCCACCGCCAAGCCGAAGGTGATGATCCTGGGGGGCGGCCCCAACCGCATCGGCCAAGGGATCGAGTTCGACTACTGCTGCTGCCATGCTGCCTTTGCCCTCAGCCGCCTCGGATATGAGACCCTCATGGTCAACTCCAACCCCGAGACGGTTTCCACCGACTATGACACCGCCGATCGCCTCTACTTTGAGCCCCTCACTCACGAAGAGGTGATGAACCTGGTCGAAGCTGAGCAGCCGGTGGGCCTGATCGTGCAGTTTGGCGGCCAAACCCCCCTGAAACTGGCCCAGGGGCTGGCAGCAGCCCAGGCACCCATCTGGGGCACTTCCCCCGACTCCATCGACATAGCCGAGGATCGCGGGCGCTTCGAGCGCATCTTGCGGGAGCTGGATATTCGCCAACCGGCCAACGGCATTGCCCGCAGCGTGGAAGAAAGCCTGGAAATTGCCCGCCGCATCGGCTACCCGGTGGTGGTGCGGCCCAGCTATGTGCTGGGGGGACGGGCCATGGAGATTGTCTATTCGGATCAAGACCTGCAGCGCTACATGCAACTGGCGGTGGCGGTGGATCCCGACCGTCCCGTGCTGGTGGATCAGTTTTTGGAGGACGCGGTGGAGGTGGACGTAGATGCCATTGCCGACCGCACCGGGGCTGTAACCATTGGCGGGATCCTAGAGCACATCGAGCAGGCCGGGATCCACTCGGGGGATTCCGCCTGCGTCTTGCCCAGCCGCACCCTCAGCCCCGAGGTGCTGCAGGTGATTCGCGACTGGACGGTGAAGCTGGCCCAAGCTCTCAAGGTGGTGGGGCTTATTAACGTGCAATACGCCGTCCAGAAGGAGCAGGTCTACGTCCTGGAGGCCAACCCGCGAGCTTCCCGCACCGTACCATTTGTCAGCAAGGCCATTGGCCATCCCCTGGCCGATTATGCCGCCCAGGTGATGAGCGGCAAAACCCTGGCGGAGCTGGGCTTTACCCAGGAGGTGATCCCACCCTACGTGGCTGTCAAGGAGGCGGTGCTGCCGTTTCACAAGTTTCCTGGTACCGACACGCTGCTGGGGCCGGAGATGCGCTCCACCGGCGAGGTGATGGGGATTGACACCGACTTTGGCCGTGCCTTTGCCAAGGCGCAACTGGCTGCCGGCCAGAACCTGCCCCTAGGGGGCACGGTATTCATCAGCGTCAGCGATCGCGACAAGCAGGCCGTGATCCCGGTGGCTCAAGAGTTTGTCAAGCTGGGCTTTCGTCTGCTGGCCACTGCCGGCACGCAAAAAGTTCTGGCCCAACACGGGATCCCTGTCGAGAAGGTGCTCAAGCTGCACGAGGGCCGGCCCCACGTCATCGACGCCATCAAAAATCACCAGATTCAGCTTATTGTCAATACCCCTTCCGGCAGCGAAGCTCAACAGGATGGGCGGAAGATCCGGCGCACTGCCTTGGCCTACAAGATCCCCTTGGTTACTACCCTGGCCGGGGCCAAAGCCACTGCCGCCGCCATCCGGGCCCTGCAGTCGGGATCCCTGCAGGTGAAGTCCCTGCAGGAGTTTCACGCCGAAATTGGACGATAGATCTCAGTCTTCTTGGGTTACCTTTCTGAAGAAATTCTTAAAACCTTCACCTTAAGAAATTCTGAAGTTCTCGGCTGGAGAAAGTGGCCTTGGCTGCCCAGGAAAAGCCGAGACCAAGGCATCAAAATTGCAACACTGATTTGCCTATTTGTATCGATACATCAACTTGTTTCACATTCTGGCTGCACACGTTAGAGATCCCTGTCGGCATCCCGAAAACTGTCTAGTTTGGAAGAAAGCTCCCCTAGGCCTTGTCGAAGGGGCTCCTGACATCGGTTCGGCAAAGGCAGGGGGGAGATGGCTTTGCTGAAATTTTCTAGGAGTTGGCCTATGAGTACGGTCATTCGTCGCTCCGCTGCTGCGCGGCGGCTGTGGAGTTGGGAAAGTTTTTGTCAGTGGATCACCAGCACCGAAAACCGGCTTTACATTGGCTGGTTTGGTGTATTGATGATCCCAACGTTGTTGGCGGCAGCCTTTTGTTTTGTAATTGCCTTCACTGCCGCGCCGCCGGTGGATATGGACGGGATCCGCGAGCCGGTGATTGGCTCTTTGTTGGGGGGCAACAACCTCATTTCTGCAGCGGTGGTGCCCACCTCAGCCGCCATTGCCCTGCACTTTTACCCCATCTGGGAAGCCGCCTCTTTGGATGAGTGGCTCTACAACGGCGGCCCCTACCAGCTCATCGTGCTCCACTTTCTCCTTGGGGTGTGGTGCTACCTTGGCCGGCAGTGGGAGTTGAGCTACCGGCTGGGCATGCGCCCCTGGATTGCGGTGGCCTTTTCTGCGCCGGCGGCTGCCGCTACAGCGGTGCTCTTGGTCTACCCCATTGGCCAGGGCAGCTTCTCGGAAGGGCTGCCGCTGGGGATTGCCGGCACCTTCCACTTCATGCTGGCCTTCCAGGCGGAACACAACATCTTGATGCACCCCACCAGTTGGCTGGGGGTAGCCGGGGTGTTTGGCGGCGCCCTGCTGGCGTCTCTACACGGCTCCCTAGTGATGTCTAGCCTGATCCGGGAGACTTCGGAAGAGGAGTCGGCCAATGCCGGCTACCGCTTCGGCCAAGAAGAAGTCACTTACAACTTCCTGGCCGGCCACTACACCTTCTTGGGGCGGCTGGGGATCCCCGGCCTTGGCTGGCGCAACAGCCGCTCCGTTCACTTCTGGATGGCGGCCCTGCCGACCGTAGGGATTTGGGCGGCAGCCATTGGCATTGGGATGATGGCCTTTAACCTCAACGGCTTTAACTTCAACCAGTCCATCCTGGACGGCCAGGGCCGGTTCATCCCCACCTACGCCGACCTGGTCAACCGCGCCAACCTGGGGATCCAGGCCATGCACGCCCCCAACGCCCACCACTTCCCCCTGCTGTTGGCAGCCAAAGCCGACTAGGCTCGGTCGAGTTCAAAGGCGCGGTGGGCAGCTTGCAGAGCGTGGATTCCCTGCTCCTGTCGCACCACGCAGCTTACCTTGATCTCCGAGGTGGCGATCATCTCGATGTTGATCCCGGCGTCGGCCAAGGCAGCAAAAAAGTGCGCCGCCACGCCGGGATAAATTTCCATCCCGGCACCGACGATGCTCACCTTAGCGATGTCGTGGTCGGCTTCGACCCCCGCCGCCTGCAGTTCCTCGGCCACCTGCCGGCACACGGCCTCAGCCGCCCTGGCCTGGTCCTGAGGCACCGTAAAGGCGATGTCGTTACTGGGGATGCCGTTGTGGTAGCCCCGCTGGCTTTGGATGATGGTGTCCACGATAATCCCGGCCTCAGCCAGGCGCCCAAACAGATGGGCAGCCGTCCCCGGACGATCCGGCACCTTGCGGATGCCCAGCCGCGACTGCTTCAGATCCAGGGCAACGCCCCGCACCGGGTGGTTGCTGGGGAGGGGATCCCGGCCAGGGGCTGCCGTGACCCGATGCAAATGGGGAATCACCTGAAACGCCTCCCCCAGCGCCAGGGCGGCCTCCCCAGCCCGCTCGGCAGCCACCACACAGCTTACCTTGATCTCCGACATGGAGATCATCTGGAGATTGATCCCGGCTTCCGCCAGCACTCGAAACATCTCGGCGGCAATGCCCGGGCGACCCATCATCCCCACCCCGGCAATGCTGACCTTGGCCACCGCCTCCTCGACGAGGACTTCCCTACACCCCAGCTCCTGGCCCACCTGCTGTGCCACGGCTGCCGCCTGGGCTGCTTGCGCCCGGCTGACGGTAAAGGCAATGTCGTTGGTAGGGGATCCCTCGGCTGCACTGAGGTGGAGCGACTGCAGGATTAAATCGACGTTGATCCCGGCTGCCGCAATTTCCTGGAACAGCTGAGCGGCAATGCCCGGGCGATCCGGCACTCCCACCAACACCACCTTGGCCTGATCCCGATCCAGCTCCACCGTATCCACTGCCCGGCCCAGCTCAATGCTGCTATCGGCGGGGCGAGGACGGGGAGGAGGAGAAAGAATGAGGGTGCCCTCGGATCCTGCTTGCAGCGGCTCCAGGCTGGAGCGCACCCGCAGCTTGACGCCGTAGTTGCGGGCAATCTCCACCGAGCGGGGGTGGAGCACCTGCGCTCCCAGGCTGGCCAGCTCCAGCATCTCGTCGGCGGTAATCTCTGGCAACAGCCTGGCCTCGGGTACCTTGCGCGGGTCGGTGGTGAAGATCCCCGGCACATCGGTGTAGATCTCACACAGCTCTGCTCCCAGAGCCACCGCCAAAGCCACCGCCGTAGTGTCGGATCCCCCTCGCCCCAGGGTGGTAATTTCCAGCTCCGCCGGGCTGGTGATGCCCTGAAAGCCGGCCACCACCACCACCTCTCCCCGCTCCAAGTGCTGCCAGAGGCGGTCGGTGTGGATGTGCAGGATGCGGGCCCGCCCGTGATCCCGGGTGGTAACAATCCCTACCTGGGCCGCCGTCAGGGAGAGGGCAGGATAGCCCAAGCGCTGCAGCGCCAGAGCCAGCAGGGCAATGCTTACCTGCTCGCCCGTGGAAAGGAGCATGTCCCACTCCCGCCACTGGGCCGGCGTGGTCGGGGATCCCTGGAGGATCTGTTCCCCCAGTTCCACCAGGCGATCGGTTTCCTCTCCCATCGCTGAGACCACCACCACCACTCGCTGGCCCTGATCCACCGTGTGGGCCACCCGCTGGGCCACGGCTTGGATGCGCTCGATGGAGCCGACGGAGGTGCCGCCGTACTTCTGGACAATTAAACCTGCTGGCATGGCTAGGGCTGAGCTGGTTAGGCGTGGTTTGGATCCTACCCCGAACTAGGCCAAGCCCAACCAAGTTTGCAAAAAGGGTGGCACCGGCAGCAGGATCAACACCAGCAACGTCAGCATCCCCAGCCCCAGCAGCTCCCGCCCCTCATCCAGCTCAGTGACGTCGTTGAGGGCCGGCTCGTCGGCACTGGAGATGACAAACAGCAGCAGCGCCCACAATAACAGCCAGGGCTGCACCGTCAAGGCCAGCAGCAGCACCAGCCAGCGAGTTACTCGCCCCACATTGGCCCCCATCTGCTGGCCATAGACGGCGTGGACAAGGTGGCCCCCATCCAGTTGGCCCACCGGCACCAGGTTAAAGGCAACCACCACCAGACCCAGCCAGCCGGCAAAGGCCAAGGGGTGCAGATCGATCACCTGGCCCGGCTGCAATTGATCCCCCAGCACCATACGCGCCAGGATTGCTAGCAGCACCGATAGGCGTGGATCGATGCGATGGAAGCTAATCGGGGTCGGCTGCCCCTCTGGCACTGCCGGAGGCTCCGCAGGCGTCGAAAAGACTAGCCCCAGGAGCAACATTGCCAAAGCAACGAGGCTGCCTGCCAGCGGCCCGGCAACGGCAATGTCAAACAGCACCTTGCGGTTGGGCACCGGTTCTTTCAGCTCAATGAAGGCCCCAAAAGTTCCCAAAACAAAAGGCACCGGAATGAAGTAGGGGAGCGAGGTTTTGATGCCGTGGCGGCGGGCCACCCAGTAGCGGATCCCCTCATGGGATCCCAGAATGGCCAGGATCCCCACTGCATAGGGCAGCCCTTGTAGCAGCGAGGGCAGATGCAGCAACCGATCAGGGCTGACCCCAGCCGCCTGGGCGCCGGCAGTTAGAGTTGTCCAAAAGGTAAACAGCAGTAGCCCCAGCGCCAGCAGAGGCCATTCTTCCTGACGGGTTAGGGAGCGCCGCGCCGCTGGGTTGGGCACCAGGGCAAAAAAAGGCTTGCCGGCAAACCCCTCCTGAAGCACCACCAAGAAGCGTTTGCCGAAAGTGTTTTCGACATTGCGCTGCACCCGCTCATAGGCTTCCGTGGGATCCGCCCGCAAATTGCCCCGGCAGATAATCGCCTGGGGACGGTATTCTACGCTTTGCAAATAAAAAACATTCCAGGGGAAGCAGTGGTTGAGCTTTTCCCGCGGCACCTCCGAGATGGGGGTGTGGGCAATAGCCGCCGAGACTGGATCTGCAGCACTGTCCTCCTCTTCTTCCTCTGCTTCCGGCAAAGACTCGCGATCCGATCCCACAACCGGCGAGGTGTTTTCCGCCCCAGGTTGAGAGCCCGCCGTGGGGGGTCGGAGGCGCCCCCGGCGCACCAAAGTCATGCTGGTAAAATAGGAGGCCAGAAATAGCCCCAACATGAGCAAGGGGGGCATTTCGTACTGAAACACCTGACGCCCCAGCACCCAGATCAAAGGGGGCATCATCATCACCAGCCACAGGATCCGCCAGGGCACCTTGGAGAGGCGGGCCACACTTTTTTGCAGCAGCAGGTAGGTTGTCGAACCCACCAGTGCCAACAGGATCCAATCTGCCATGAGTTGCAAAAAACAGAGGAGAACGCCTCTACCAAGCTAGCGACAAACCCAATCTCTCTGCTACGGCCAGGAAGGGGGATCCCTCAGGAGCCAAATTTTTGCCTCGCCTGCTCATAAACCGCCGCCCTGATCTCTTGGATCGCGGATTTCTCAAACTTCTCGTTCCCATGAGCAGTGCAGAGCACTTTCTTCTCAGGGGCGGCTGGGCGGACAAAAAAGGGAATTTTCTTGAGGCGCACCCCTGCCTCCGGTGTCCACTGGACAGCTTCGCTTATCCCCAATGGCCCCAGCGCAACATCCATTCCGGCAAGAAAGTGTTCCCCGTCATCCCCCGCAGCGTGAAGTAAATAAACAACAGTAGAGCCAGGGATCCCAGCACAACCAGGGCTGCTGACGTCGGGCTTTTGCGGTACAGCTTAACAAAAGGCTGTAAGCCGGCCCAGATCCCCCCCAGCAAGACGGTAATGAAATAGGTAGGGTAGCGGGAGACATTCTCCACAAATTGGTCTTCCAGTCGACGGGGAGTCTGCGGCTGTGGCATGGGCAGATCGCAATCCAACAACTTCCCCTCAGTCTGCCACAGATGTTGGTCTCTGTCCCCCGGCTGAAGAGGGCTGGGAACCAGGGGGAAGCCGCCCAGGCTCAAGACGGTGAGAACCTGATATGGTAGGCGTTATCCTGCCTGCTCAGCTCAGCACAGCCACCCACCCTCTGGCCTGATGCGAGAATTGCCCCCCGATGCCCCCAATCGCGCCGGTGACCTGCCTGGGGAACAGACCCTGGCGCTGATGCGCGTCCAGGAAGCTTTGGATCAACTGGAGGCAGCCATTCTCAGCAGTCCTCGTCTGTTCTGGTCTCGCACCCTTATCGACGAAGAGAGCATTCTGGAGCAGTTGGACTTCATCCGCCTCAACCTGCCCACGGCCTTGGAGGAAGCCGAGGAGGTGCTGCGCCAGCGGGATCAAATTTTGGCCGAGGCCCATCGCTACGCCCAGGAGATCGTGGCCATGGCCCAGCGCCGCGCCGAGCAGCTCGTTAGCGAATCGACCATCGTACGCCAGGCTCAAGCGCAGGCAGAACAGTTGCTGCGGCAAACCTACCAACAGAGCGAGGAGGTGCGGCGACAGACGCTCCAGGAGTCGGAGCGTCTCCAGCGGGAGGCCCATCGTTACGTGGATCAGGTTTTGCAAGACCTAGAGTTGCGGCTGTTGGAGTCGCTGCGGGTGATCCGCAACGGGCGACAAAACCTTCAGACCTAAATTTGTTCTCGACCAGAGAGTGTCCATCTGTTCAGTTTTAGGCCAATATAAAAGGTAGCATCTGGGATCCTTTACCCTGCGGATCTGTGGTAACCAAACTAACCTCCGGCAGGGAAGACGAAGACAAGTCTCGGATGGACGGCCAGGAACTCGACGCGCTGTAGATTGCTGCCGCAGGCAAGGAACCTCGAGCTTTTGTGGCAAGCTGGCGGAGTTCTCCCTTTGCTTAACTGAGAGCGTGTGTCCCTCTTCTCAGCGGTTGCCCAGCATTGGACTACTCATCGAGCTACCTTCCTCGGCGGGCTCTGTCCCCAGCCTGCGAGTTCCGGCTTTTACCCCTTTTGCGGAACCACTCAGTCGTCTAGGAGATTCTATGACCATTGAACCGAAAGCCCGTAAGAACCGCGAAAGTGCTAACTCCCGCTCCCGCAGCCGTCGCCGTGAATCGGCCAAAGGTATTAAAGGAGCTAACTCAGCCGCCAGCCTCTCTCTGCCGAAGTTGATCCAAGAGAATGCTGTGCTCCAATCTCGCAGCCAGTTGTTGCTGATGTACAGCGACTTCCAAACCGAAATGCCCAATGATGGCAAAACTGGCGTTGGCACCTGGCTGCAGAACCGCCTCAAGGAGTACGGCATGCCCAGCCTGCTGCGTTTTGGCCCGCGCTCTTGCCCTCAGGTTTTCCGCCGCGATGAATTTTCCGAGTGGATGATGCTAGCTCTCAACGCTGTCAGCCCCAAAAACGAGAGCGCCCGCTAGGAGAGGTAGACTCTTGTCGCGGCAGACGTAAACTACCCGGCTCCGACCGCTAAGCGGTACGGAGCGGGTTTTCTGTAGCCCTGTAGTTGGCAAGCCAACCACGGGCCTCTAGGCCGGTTTACAGCGACCCCCAAAAGCGCAATGACGTTGGCACCGTTCAAATCTGCATCCCCTTCCCGTTGCCCAAGCCACAAACAGCGGTGGCAGGTCTGCGAGCTGTAGGCAGGCGGCACCACCACAACCTGGATCCCTGCTCTGGCGGCCTTGTAGTGCAC
>NZ_JANSJN010000067.1:6609-16504 GCF_047462555.1 Synechococcus sp. B60.1 | reverse complement strand
ATATATCCAGAATCAGTCAGGAGGCGCTATCCCTCCCCACCGTCTATACGGTGGGGAATCCCGCGCCTTACGTTGAAAGACAACGCTAAGGTGCAACCAGGCCAGTCTCAGGGATCCCTCAACAGCACCGTCTCGGTCACAGCGGCACTTTGTCCCAACCGGTCGAAAACTCGCAAACTAAGCAGGTAGGAGCCGGGCACCAAGTTTGAAGGGGGGCGGATGCGGAAGCGGGTAGTGCAGGACACCTCGCCGGAGACACAGTTGACCTGGGCTGCTGACAGCGTCTGCACCTCGATCCCTGACCATGATACCTGAAACGCCAGCTCCGCCGGGATCCGACCCGGCACCGACACCGAGACCCCGACCTCCAAAAAGCCGCCCCGGCTGACGGCGGCAGGAATGTCGCTGCTGGTGATTAGCGGCGGCAAAGGGGTTCTGGCAGTGAGCGCGTCGGCACCACAACTGACCGAAGCTACACTCAGCAGGGCCAGCGCCAACTCCCAAAGTCTAGATCCCAGCTTGATCACAGGACTCCCGCCCCAAAACTAACTCCCCCAAGTATAGAGGATGGAGGTGACAGCTCTAGCGTCAGTTTTGCGGGAACTCAAAAACTCACACTATATGTGGTGTCGAGCTGGATATTTGCCCGGAGCATCTGCTAGAGTAAAGCCCATAACCTGTCGAGCAGCCGGGCTATGGAAGTGGAAGAGGAGCTAAAAGCCTTGCGGGCGCGTGTGCGCAACTTGGAGCGCTCCCTAGCAGAGTCAGAAGCACTGTCGTTGCAGCAGATTGAATGTACCCATCGCCTGGAACGGCAACTGCTTGAAGCGCAGGCCCAACTGCAGGAGCGGGAGCAAGCTTTGCAGGCTTGTCAAGAGGAGAAGGCGCGGCTGGAACAACGTCCTACCCTAGAAGCTTTTCAGCTCCAACAGCAACACATTGAAGAGTTACAAAATCTCCTCTGGGAAATGGAGCGCCGACCCACGCTGGAGCACTACCAGATCCTGCAGCAACAGTTGCAGACCAGCCAAGCAGAAATCGAAACCCTGAAGGCAGAACTGCAGCGGCGCGTTGATCCGGCCCGGTTCTATCAACTGCAGCAGGAGCTCTTGGAGCTGAAACAGCAGGCGAACCAGTTGGGGGAATATGCCGTCAAGTTGCCGCAGGTGCAGCTTTTGCAAGCCCAATTGCAGCTCCGCATCCAAGAGCTGGAGAAGGAAAAGGCACAGTTGCAGGCGCAAATCCAGGAGCTGGCCGGTCGGCCTTCTGCGCAGGAAATGGAAACCCTACGGGCGGAGCTGGAAGCGGCCCACCGCCAGGCCGAGGCTGAGTGGCAGCGTCTCAAGGTGGATCTGGAAAGCGAAAAGGCACGCCTGGAAGCCGACTTGAATGCGGCACAGCAACGTCTTCGCGAATTGGAAGAACGCCCTTCGCAGGAGCAATGGGCAAGCTTGCAAGCGGAGCTGAACCGCTTGCGCCAACAAGCCTCTTTTGCCAAGGCTGAGCGAGCCACCTTGCTGGCGGAGCTGCAGCAGAGCCAGCAGCGTCAGGCAGAACAGACCCAGCACATTGCCAAACTGGAGGCGGAGCTACAGGCTCTGCGCCAAGAGCCAAAAGCCCAAGGGGATCCCAGCGGCGAGGCGGAGTCCCTGCAGGCGCAGCGGCTCCTTGCTCTAAAAGAGCAAGTGCAGGCTCTCACCCGTGAGCTCGACGCCTTACGGGCTGATCGGGATCAGCTTCTCCAAGAGCTGGCTCAGCGGCCCACCTTTGCCCAGTGGCAGGAAGTGCAGCAGCAGGTTCGGGAGCTGGCCCAGCGACCAACTCGGGAAAGCCTGGAAGAAGCCCAGCGGGCACGGGAGCTGGCGGAGGCCCATTATCTGGTTAGCCAAAAACAGATCGAGAAGCTGCAGCAGCAGGTGGCGACTTTGAAAACCGAGTGTGTGCAGGCCCACGCCTATGCCCAAACTCAGGAAAAAGAGGTGGCTCTGTTGTTGCAACGCAACCAGGAGCTGGAGGAACAACTGGCCGCCCTGCGGCAGTCGTCTGCAGCTCCTCCCCAAGCAGTTGTCGAGCTCAGGTCTGGCCGCCCAGCTCAGGAACGGGTTCAGGCGGTGCCTGAAGGGCCTGCTCCCTCCCCACCCACCAGCCGACCCACAACTGGGAGAACGCCCGCTGGTGGGATCCCCCCCCTTACCCTCAAGGAGGAGCAGGATCACACAGAAAGGCTGCTGAAGCGCTCTGTTTTGGCCACGGGCTGCAGCGGCGGAGAAAGGGGGGAGCGCAGCCGCATCGAGTTGCCGGCTTTTGTGCAGCGGCGGCCCTACTGAGGTTGCCATTCTTGCGGATCCAAGCGCTCTCCCGCCTGGAAACGGGGCCAGGCCCAGCGCAGCAGGGATCCCAGTTGGGCGTGAAACCGCTCCGGCCGAAATTGCAGAGCATGGGCACGAATCTGCTGCGGATCCCACTCCTGTCGCTCTGCCTGGCGCAGTCCTTCGACGAGGGCTTCCACACTGGCTTCGGGGATGAGGATCCCCGTTTGGCCGTGGATGACGGTCTCCCGGGTGCCTCCCCAGTTCAGGGCGACTACGGGGCGGCCACAAGCTTGCGCCTCCACCGGCACCAGGCCAAAATCCTCCTCCCAGGGGAACAGCAGCAGCCGGCAGTTGGCCAGCAACTCCTGCAGACGGTCTTGGGGCTGGTGGGGCAAAAACTCCACTTGCGGCCCTGCCAGTTGCTTCAGTCGCGGCAGCTCCGGTCCTTCCCCCACCACCACCAAACGGCGGCCCAGTTGCTTGCAGGCAGCAATGGCCAGATCCACCCGCTTGTAGGGCACCAGCCGGCTCACCACCAGGTCGTAGTCGGCTTGGGGATTGGCCACCGGCTCAAACCCCTGCAGGGGCACCGGCGGATAGATAACCACGGCCTCGCGGCGGTAGAGCTTGGCGAGGCGACGGCGAATGTGCTGCGAGTTGGCAATCAACAGATCTGGTCGCTGGGCTGCCACAAAATCCCACTGGCGTAGGCGGTGCAGCAGCCAGTGGCTGAGGGAGGAGAGAGGGCGGAGCCCTCCCAGACCTGCCCGTTTTAGATAGAGTTCTCGGCTTTCCCAGAGGTAGCGAGGGGGGCTGTGGATATAACTGAGGTGCAGAGTGGAGGCCCCCGTCAGGATCCCTTTGGCAAAGGCATGGCTGCTGGAGATTACACAGTCATAGCCGGAAAAGTCGAAGCTCTCGTAGGCCAAAGGCATCCAGGGCAGGATGTACTTTAGGCGGGCATGGTAGCTGCGGCGCAGCACCCCCAGCCGGCGCGCCCAGCCCTGCAAAAACGAAGTGTGAATCGACAGCTTCTGCCAGCCCGGCGGCAAGGTGTGGGCCGAGAAAAGGCTGACATAGAGAGGAGCTTGCGGGGCAAAAGACACCAACTCCTGCAAAACCCTTTCCGATCCCCCCGGCCAGATGAGGTACTCATGCACCAACGCTAGGCGTTGTGGCCAAGCGGGATCCCAGCTTGGGGCAGGGTCGGGCATGGCTAGGATTCTGCAGGGCGGCGCTTCTGGCCGATGGGCCCGCTTACCTGCCGGGCTTTCTCGTCAAGGCGTTCGCTGATGTAAGCGTAGATCTCGCGGAAGCGGGGTACTGCCCGCATCTCTAGGCGGCTGCCGTCTTTGAGGGTAAGCACCATATCGCCCCACGTGCCCAGGCCCCGTGGCACCGTCACCACCCTGGCAATCTCTTTGTAAATGACATCAGAGCGCTCCTTCCCCCCCCAGCCGCCAATGACAGTGATGCGGCGGTTGGTAATCCGGTAGTGAACCCACAGCCTGCGCACCAGCGCCCCCACAAACAGAGGCAAGCCGACGAGGGTGAGGCCGAGGAAGGAGTTCAACACCAGATCGCCCGTGTGAGGGCCGCCCTCAAAAAAAACCTCTTCTTTGATAGCCATGCCCAGTCGAGTGTTAGCAGAGACAATGTCTAAAAACAATCTTAAACAGTTTCTTAGCCTTTCCCAACTGCCGGGGAAGCTAGCGGGAGAGGCGGGATCGGGTTTGCCGTTGAAGGGCTTGCGCTGAGCAATAGGTGGCCCAGATCAGGCGAACAAACAGGGCTATCACAACCAGCGCCACGGCTGCTGCCCCGATATTGCCCAGCCAGCCCCATCCCTCTAACCCGGTCAGGGCTACCAAGGCCCAAGAGGCAGGGTGCAGCATTCCCCCCAAAAGAAGAATCTGGGAAAACAGGTGCCCAGCCGTAAAGCGGGATCCCAACACCACCAGCGCCAGTCCGCCGCCGATGTTGATTAGCCCCATATTGCCCAAAAAGGCGTAGCAGATGTGCCAGGCGTATTTCTGTTTGGGCACCTCTTGCCAGGAAAGGGGTTCCCTAGGGATCCCTGGCAAATCCTGCGGAGCGGGCAGCAGCGGCTGAACTTGGCTGAGGATGAGGCCCAGGACGATGGCTGCCAGCAGCATCACCACTCCCGCCTTTACATTGAGCTTGCCAGGGATGGCCAACTCGGGATGTGCCCACATTGCAGGTTCTCTGGATCCCGTCCTAGCCTATCCTGTCTTTGCCCCCAACCGGGAGATTGGCCAGCGGACTACTGGCTGGAGGGGCTTGGCTATCCGGGTAGAGCGGCGTGCCACAGCGCTTGCAGAATTGGGCATCCTCATCGTGCTGGGAGAGACCACAGCCTGGGCAGGCCCACTGAACTGAGTTGCCGCTTTTCACCAGTTGCTTGATGAGCTCCCCCACTTGCCAAGGGATCAGGGCCACGCCCGTCAAGATCATCAGCACCGTCAACAGCCGGCCCAGCTCAGAGGTGGGGGTGAGATCCCCAAACCCCACCGTGGTCATGGTGACAACAGAAAAGTAGAAAGCATCCAAAAAGGTGGCAAAAGCGGTGGGATTGGCCGGATGTTCCACCTGGTAGATAAGGCCAGAGTAGACAAAGACAATCGCAAAGAGAGTAAAAAGGATGCGCAACAAGATGCGGGTGTCAGCAGAGATTACCTGACCCAATAGGGTCTTGCCCTCCACTAGGCGCAGCAGCCGCAGGATGCGAAACCAGCGCAGGAGACGGATAAAGCGAATATCGGCTAGACCAGCAAAAAACGGCAAAATCGCCAGCAAGTCAATGAGCGAATAGAGGCTGAAGACGTAGCGCAGCTTCTGCGGAGCCGCTGCCCAACGCAGCAGGTACTCCACTACAAACAGGCCAAGGATCAGGCGATCCAGCCGCTCTAGGCTAAGGCGCACCTCCAAGGGCAGGGGGTAGGTTTCCGCCACAAAGAAGGTGGACGAGCAGAGAACCAGGGCTGCCACCAGTAAATTGACCCAGCGGCTTTCGGGAGTGTCTTCATCTCCCCAATACCGCTGGAGGAGGCCAGCAGGGACAAGCTTGGCTTGAGGGGAGGCCTGGGAGGGCAGGGTGGTCACAAACGGGATCCAGTTGGGAGAGATCGAGAGAGTTTCCTTTGAGCGCCTATTGGGCGTACCTTGACTAGGGTAATGGAAACTGGTAAGTGGAGCGAACTTCGCTCCTGCAAACGTCTAGGCTTGAGTTGAGTATTGAATCGATGTTGCCTCCCATTGTCCTGGCTTCGCAATCTCCTGCCCGCCGCCAATTGTTAGAAGCTGCGCGGATCCCTTTCCGCGTTCAACCCAGCTACTTTGACGAAAGCCAAATCCAAAGCTCGGATCCGGTGGAGCTGGTGCAGAAGCTGGCCTCGGCCAAAGCCGAAGTGGTGGCGGCCCAACAACGGCAGCCCGTCTTGGTTATCGGGGCCGACTCGGTGCTCTACCTAGGTGGCGAGATCCTGGGCAAGCCGGCCAATGCTCTGGAAGCGGAACGGCGCCTGCGGCAAATGCGGGGCGAGGTGGGGGAGCTCTACACGGGTCATGCCTTGATTGACACGAAGCAGAACCGCCGCCTCACCCACTATGCAGTCACGCGGGTGTTTTTTGCCAAGCCCAGCGACGAGGAGATCCGCGCCTACGTGGCCACCGGCGAGCCGCTCAATTGTGCTGGCTGCTTTGCCATCGACGGTCGGGGCAGCCTGTTCGTGGAGCGGATCGAGGGGTGTCCTGGCAACGTCATCGGGTTAAGTTTGCCCCTGCTGCGGCGCATGATCCAGGAGTTGGGCTACTCCCTCACCGAAGTCTGGAGTTAGCTAGGGGGGGTGGACAAGTCCCGCACTGCACTGGCAAAGCCAGGGCCGGGATCCAAACACCCCCGCGAAGAGGCGGTGAGCGCTGCTGGAGTCGAGGACACCTACGCGGTGGGGCAGCCCGTGTCTGCTCGTGGAGGGACTGCAAGATCCCGTTGAAGCGGAAAAGGAGGAGGTCACCCGTCTAGATGCCGCTTGAGCAGCTCGTTGGCTAGCTTAGGATCCGCCCGCCCTTGGGTTTTTTTCATCAATTGCCCGACAAAGTAGCCAAAGAGCTTGGTTTTGCCCCCGCGATACTGCTGCAGTTGCTCGGGGTTTTCTGCCAGCACCTCGGCAATCATCTGCTCCAAGAGGTGGCTATCGGAGATTTGGGTCAGGCCCTTGGCCTCCACCAAGGCGCGGGCAGAGCCACCTTTTTCCAACAGCTCCGGCAGGATCTCCTTGGCAATTTTGCTGGAAATGACGCCCTGCTCGATGAGGCTAATTAACTCGGCCAGGGTTTCCGGTTTTAGGGCAATGTCGGGGTAGTCCAGCTTGTGGGTGTTGAGGTAGCTGGCAATGTCGCTCATCATCCAGTTGGCGGCTGCCTTCGGGTCAGCGCCAGCGGCAACCACGGCCTCAAAGTACTCGGCGGTGTTGCGCTCGTCGCTGAGGTAGCGGGAGTCGTACACCGAAAGGCCATATGCCTCCTGGTAGCGCCGCCGCTTCACGCCGGGCAATTCCGGCAGCTCCGCCTGCCAGCGGGCTTTTTGCGCCTCGGTAACGCGAATAGGCGGCAGATCCGGCTCGGGAAAATAGCGGTAGTCGCTGGATCCCTCTTTCTTGCGCATGCTGATGGTGCGCTGGCTGTTTTCTTCCCAAAGGCGGGTTTCCTGCACGATAGGCTCGCCTGCTTCCAAAGCCTTGACTTGGCGGTTGAACTCGTACTCAATCGCCCGCTGGATGGCGTTGAAGGAGTTCATGTTTTTGATTTCCACCTTCGTGCCGAAGGTTTGACTCCCCAGCGGACGCACCGAGATGTTGACATCGCAGCGCAGGGATCCCTCCTGCAGGTTGCCATCACACAGGCCGGCGTAGCGCAGGATGCGGCGCAGCTCCTGCACATATTCGGCTGCTTCTTCCCCGGTGCGGATATCCGGCTCGCTGACGATCTCGATGAGGGGGACTCCTGCCCGGTTGAAATCCACCAGGGAATAGCTGGATCCCGCAAGGCGATCGCTGCCGGCATGCACCAACTTGCCCGCATCTTCTTCGATGTGCAAACGAGTGATGCCAATGCGCTTGGTGCGGCCGTCGCTAAGCTGGATCTCAACCCAACCGTGGGTGGCAAGGGGCAGGTCGTACTGGGAGATTTGGTAGTTTTTGGGCAAGTCGGGGTAGAAGTACTGCTTGCGGTCAAACTTGCTGTAAGGGGCAATGGTGCAGTTGAGGGCCAAGCCAGCCTTGACTGCGTATTCCAGCACTTTCTCGTTGAGCACCGGCAGGGTGCCGGGCAGGCCCATGCAGATGGGATCTATCTGAGTGTTGGGGGGAGCGCCGAAGGCCGTCGCGCTGCTGGAGAAGATCTTGGAGCGGGTGCTGAGCTGGCAGTGCACCTCCAGCCCAATGACAGCTTCGTATTCCACTTTGGCAGGAGCAGCAACCGTCATGGCCAAAAGAGTAAAGGGCAGGTTTCCCCATTCTAGTGGGATGTCACCAGCTCCTGACCCGCTGCCTCAAACGGTGGGGCGGATCTCAAAGGTGGAGAGGCCCTCGGGTGGCTCGGAGCGGTGTTCGACGCCCTCCACCTGCGAGCCGGGGCTGCCCTGCTGACACCAGCGCAGCATTGCCTCCACCGCCGCCGGGGATCCCTCAAAAACGGCCTCGACACGGCCATCCCGCAAGTTGCGCACCCAACCGTGGACACCGGTGCTGCGGGCCATGGCTTCCGTGTAAGCCCGAAACCCTACCCCCTGAACTCGCCCGCGTACCCAAACGTGAACGCGAACTGTGTCACTCATGTCGACAGGGATCCCTCCTCCGAGGTGCTGCGGGGTTCTGGAGCTGCTGGCGGCTCGGCTGGCTGGGCCGTAGCTTTCTCGGCCTGCTGCTCTAAGCGCTGCCAGAGAAAGTTGATGAGGGCAACCAGTCCCAGGATCCCCAACGAGATCCCGCAGGCGTACCCAATGGCTTGCCACAGCACAGGAGACATGCGCCAACCTCGCTTGTGCAGAAAGCTCCCTTCTGACCTTATCAGACAGAAATGGAAGAGAGGGGATCCCTCTCCCCGACAACACCCCCCAAGCTGGACAAGATTCGGCACAATGGGGAGAAGTGTTTCTAGCGAGCAGTTGAGAAGAGGCCATGGCCTACAAACTCTGGATCGACGGCCAATGGGTGGATAGTCAAGGGGGAGACCTGATGGTTATCGAGAACCCAGCCACGGGGGAGAAACTAGCGGAGGTGGTGGACGCCAGCCCCGCCGATGTGGATCGGGCAGTCCAGGCTGCCCAAACCGCCTTTTCCGATGGCCGTTGGTCGAAGCTCACCCCCGCCGAGCGATCCCTGGCCCTCTGGAAACTGGCGGATTTGATCGAGGCGCAGGCTGCTGAACTGGCGCGCCTGGAGTCGGAAAACACCGGCAAGCCCTATGAGTTGGTGAGCTTGGGAGGGGATCTGCCTTTTGCGGTAGATAACCTGCGTTTCTTTGCCGCTGCCGCCCGCGACATCCATGGCTTCAGCGCCGGAGAATACGCCAAGGGTTACACCTCACTATTTCGCAAGGAGCCGGTGGGGGTGTGCGCGCAAATTACCCCCTGGAACTACCCGCTGCTGATGGCCGTCTGGAAGATTGGCCCTGCCCTAGCCGCCGGCTGCACGGTAGTGCTCAAGCCTGCTCCCACCACTCCTCTAACCACCTTGAGGCTGGCGGAGCTCACTGCCGAGGCCGGGATCCCGCCGGGGGTGGTCAACATCGTTACCGGAGGCAATGCCACTGGCCAAGCCCTGGTGGAACACCCGCAAGTGCGCATGGTCAGCCTCACTGGCTCTACCGCCACCGGCAAGCAGGTGATGCGCACCGCCGCCAACACCCTGAAGCGGGTGCATTTGGAACTGGGGGGCAAGGCACCCTTCCTGGTTTTTGCAGATGCCGACGTGGAAAGCGTGGCTGCCAAGGCCGCCTTTGCCGCCACCTTCAACAGCGGCCAGGACTGCACGGCAGCTACCCGCGTCTATGTGCACGAGAGCAAGCTGGCGCAGATGCAAGAGGCCATTGTCGAGGCAATGCGCAAGGTGGTGGTGGGGCCTCCCTTTGAGGCGGGGGTGGAGATGGGGCCCCTGGTCTCGGCAGCCCAGCGAGAGCGGGTGATGGGATTTGTGGAGCGGGCCAAAGCCGAGGGAGCCAAGGTGCTGACCGGCGGGCGGATCCCTTCCCAACTAGACCGGGGCTACTACTACGAACCCACAGTGATTACCGATGTCGATCAAAAAGCGGAGATCGTGCAGAGTGAGGTTTTTGGGCCGGTTCTCACGCTCGGCTCGTTCCGCGAAGAAGCGGAAGCGCTACGCCTGGGCAATGACGTCCTATACGGGCTGGCGGCTTCTGTGTGGACTCAAGACATCGGACGAGCGATGAAGCTGGCCGCCGATCTGGAGGTGGGCACCGTCTGGATCAACGATCACCTCCCCATCGCCTCGGAGGCCCCCCACGGCGGCTTCAAGCAATCGGGATTTGGCAAAGATCTCTCG